>JAUSPK010000147.1 GCA_030655735.1 Syntrophales bacterium
CTTTACCCGGGGAGAGGTGGGGAGCAACGTGATTGAATTTTCAATAGTGCGGGAGGGGAACCTTGCGGCGTGCCGCGCCGTTGTTTCATCCGGTTATGAATCCCTCGACGCGGAGTCGGTGCGCGCCGTGCGTGCAGCCGCGCCGTTTGCACCCTTTTCTGTAGAGTTCGGACTGGCACAGCTCAATATCGTGGCAAATTTCCGTTACACGCTTGCAGAGTAATGCCGCCGGAAGGGCCCGTACCGTAATCGAGGGATCCCGTCAATGACTAACGAAAGAAAGATCATACTCTTTACCTGCATCGCCCACTTCTTCACGCACTTCTACGAGATGATATTCCCGGCGCTGGCCATACCGCTCATGCTTTCGCTGAAGATGGACCTCGCCCAGGTGTTGCAGTTGAGCTTTCTCATGTATCTCCTGTACGGACTGGCCGCCCTCCCCTGGGGGATGGTCGCGGACCGGTTCAACAACCGGTCCGCCCTGATCATCTTCTTCGCGGGGACGAGCTTCGGCGCCATGCTGACCGCCCTCTCAGGCACCCCCACATCGATGATGCTTTCTCTCGCCGTCATCGGCTTCTTCGCCAGCATCTATCACCCGGCGGGGATGGGACTGATATCCCTCGGAACCAGAAACAGGGGGATGGCCCTCGGGATCAACGGCGTCGCGGGAAACCTGGGGCTGATCAGCGCCCCTTTCGCGGCGGGGCTTCTGAACTGGCTGGTCGGGTGGGAGGTCACCTATCTGATTATCGGGGCCCTGGGGATCATCTGGGGGATCATCCTGTTCATGGTGGATATCGACGAGACACCGGTGCATGCGGATCTGGATGAAAATGCCTCCGGCCCCCGCAATGGCAATAGTAGTAATAATAATATGAAATACTTCCTGATCCTGTGCGTTGCCATGACCCTTGCCGGTCTCGTCTACCGGGGAAACAGCGTCGTCCTGCCGGCCTACCTTGAGCTCAAGGCCTCGTTCCTCTGGGAACTCATCAGGGGGATAGACCTGCCCAATCTGACCGGGGCAAAGACGGTGGCCGCCACGCTGCTTACCTCGGTCATTTACGTGGTCGGCATCCTGGGCCAGATCCTCGGTGGGAGGTTAGCGGACCGGCATGACCTGAGGTGGATGTACCTGACATTCCACGCCCTCAGTCTCCCCTTTGTCATCCTGATGGGGCTGGTCAGCCAGGAGCTGCTCGTCATAGCGGCCGGGATATACATCTTTTTCTCCCTGGGGATGCAGCCCATCGAGAACAGCCTGGTGGCGAGATACACGCCGAGCCGGTGGAGGAGTACCGGTTACGGGATCAAGTTCATCCTGGTCTTCGGGATCGGATCGCTCGCCGTTTACCTGGTCGGATGGATCAAGGAGGCATGGAGCCTCGGCACGGTATATCTCTTCGCCGGCGGGCTGATCTCCCTTCTCCTTCTCTCTGTCGCCCTTTTGATCTGGGTGTCGAGGGGAACGACCTGCAGGAACAGGGGATAGGGATACTCCTTCTTTATCGCAGTGCCGTGGATATCTGGGCAGTCTGACTCTATCGCGGGAGCGTTTCGTAACAGCCGGTGACGATCATGTCGGCCGCTTCTCTCATCTCCTGTATGATGTGGTGTTCTATCTCCAGGACCTTCTGTACAAAGGCGAAGTCCTGATCGGGATCGCGGGACAGGTTTCTCTTCTTCACCGCGGCGATCCTTTCCCGGTAGTCCGATTCGAGAAAGACCTTCAGGGTCACATTCTTCAGGACCAGGCCGTACGTCAGATCAACCAGGACGACATCCGCCCCCGTGAGCGAAACGGGCACGCGCGGGTACCTCCTCGAACCGAGCCGTCTGCAGTCGGATGGTACAAAGACCTCGCCGACGTCCCTGTCCGCCGCCTCCTTCAGTATGGCATCCAGACGCTCCAGATCCACTTCACCCGGCCCGACGTACTGCTCCAGCCTCTCCTGCGCGTAGGCATCAAGGCGGGCCCGGTGGTTCGCCTCCGGCGCCAGTCGGAAAAAGGCGTCCCCCGCTATCGTGACACCCCGCATCTTTTCACTCCTGAGAAGGTACCTCAGATATTCCGCTATCTCGCTCTTTCCCGCCCCCGATTCCCCCCCGAGGACAACGATCGCCCTCTTCTTCGCATGCCGAGCCTTCTGTGCCCGTTCAACGATGTGGAGAAGCAGGCCGCGCGCGGCCTTCTCGTGACGCGGTTTCACCTCCGGGGGATCCCCCCGCCAGGTGAAGGCTGCCCGGTGGTAGGCGCGTTCCCGGCCTTTGTCCGCGGTCCTGCAGAGGGAATCCATGATCTCCCCCTGCCGCACCCCGATAGACTTCCACCTGAACGTGCCCAGGGCAAGCCTTCGTCCTCCGGAGGCAATTCGCTCCAGGGCGCCTTCCTTTTTCATGGCTTCGATCAGCTTCCGGGCGGCGGCGGGCGGGTCTTCAGGGTCCACGACAATGGCCTCGCGACCGTCGTGTATCCACTTTGTTATACCCGCCTCCCTGGAGATAACAACGGGGGCGGATGCCGCCATGCTCTCCGCAACCCCCATGCCGAAGGGTTCCATGAGCTGCATCCCGATATACGACAGGCAGTGATGCTCGAGAATCGCCAGGATCTTCCAGGGCTGGCTGGGAAGCCTCACGACGTCGTGGGCCGTCAGCCGGTACTCGGCGATCGCACTCTCGATATCCTCCTCAACGGATACCTCTTCGGGGAGGGGATGGTCGGGAGAGCCCCCCACGAGCACCAGTCGTATCTCTTTCATGAGCCGGGGATCGAGCCTCCTCGCCTCGCCGAAAAGCTTCACCACCCCGGGGACATTCTTCGCCTCGGAGAAGCGTCCAAAATAGATGAGATACCGCCCCGCCGTGAGGCCGTACTGCTCCAGCACCTCAGGGTGGGGATCCCTGCTGATATCAAAGAAGGGCGTCCCCGCGCCTGCCGGCATGACGGTATGGGGGAATTCATATCCGTAATATTTTTTGAGTATATACGGTTCCCGGAGGGTGTTCGCGATCTCGAAATCGGCCCCCCGGAGGGCAGCCAGTTCAAAGTCTTCCCGTATGCGGAAGTTGTACTGTCCGTCGAACCATGTGCCGGGATCATCCGGGTCCAGGTCGAGAGAGAGGACCTTGTTGATCCCCAGTGAATGGGGGATGACCGCCACGGGAATGCCGAGCCGCTCCCCCGTCTCCAGCGCGCAGACCATCCCGTCCGCGTAATGCCCCATCACGGCGTGGGCTCCGAAGAGGGAGGCCACGGCGACCACTCCTTCCGCCATCTGAGGGACGAGTGGATAGATATCCTCCTTGCGCACAAACTGGTCGCCCCCCGCCCGGATTCGGATCAGCCAGAGGTTTTTCGCGAGCCTCTCAACGCGTGGATAGGGGCTGAAGTGCCGCGCGACGATGATCACCTGCCGTCCCTGCCGCGCCCATGCCTTCGATACCTCCAGGACATAGTACGTCTGCCCCCCCGTGTCGGGGACACCGGCTGGGGGTGGGTCCCCCCAGTAACCGTGGGTCGAGACCATGACGATCCGCCTCGCGCGCCCGGTCTTCCTCGTCCTGAGAGAGACAGGGATATTGTGTTCGCGAAACAGCCCGTGGTATTCCCGCAGAAGGTCCCTAAACAGATCGCGTTTCAGGTCCAGGGCTTCGAGTCTTCGGTCATCCATGGTGTTTCTCCCCTATCCGTGCGGTGGCACTCTGCCAGTTTGAATATGAAGGTTATACAAAGACGTGTCAAGATGATTATCCGTCGGCCCCAGGCCATCCTCTTGCAGTTGACCGGCAAATGATATATCTGTCAAGCTCAAAAATACGGAAACGGCAGTGGACCGGGCACAAATAAAATGGATATTTTTATCAGATAATGGAGGTACGGGATGAAGACGGTAGATTTTTCTCTGGACGGGAAGGTCGCCCTGGTGACCGGGGCAAGCAGGGGCATCGGTGAGGCAATCGCCATGACGCTGGCGGAATACGGGGCACAGGTTGTCCTCGTCAGCAGAAAACTGGACGCGCTCACGGAGGTCGCGGAAAAGATCACGAAGGCCGGAGGGGCCGCCGTGCCGATCGCGTGCAACATGGGAAAACAGGAGCAGATCGGGGAGCTCTTCACGAAGGTCAAGGAAAAGTTCGGGAGGCTGGACATCCTCGTCAACAACGCCGCGACAAATCCCTACTTCGGCGAAATGCTGGGGGCCGACGAGGGGGTGTGGGACAAGACCAACGACGTGAACCTCAAGGGCCCCTTCTTCATGATACAGCACGCGGCGAAGCTCATGACCGAGAGCGGCGGCGGGGCGATCGTGAACGTGGCGTCGGTGAACGGGATCAGCCCCGCTATCTTCCAGGGGATATATTCCATCACCAAGGCCGCGTTGATCAGCATGACGAAGGCCTACGCCCAGGAGCTCGCGGGCGCAAATATCAGGATTAATGCCCTCCTCCCGGGACTCACCGAGACCAAGTTCGCCTCGGCGCTCTTCACGAACGACGACATCTATAAACTCGCGGTGGAGAAGGTGCCGATGAACCGGCACGCGGTTCCCATGGAGATGGCGGGGGCGGTGCTGTACCTCGTCTCCAACGCCTCATCCTACACCACTGGGACCTGCATCACCTGTGACGGCGGGATGCTTATCTAGGGGATTTAGTGATTACGGAACGGGGCGGGCTATTCCCGCCCCGTCATATCTTTCCGTCGCGCGCCATTGCGTTGCACCGGGTCATGACAAACTCCAAAAAGACGTCGCATGTCTCCTTCCAGTCCTCGCTGCGCTTGCGGCGCTCTATGTCCTCGGGATCGGTATAGTCGCATCCGCACAGCTTGCGGCAGTCCGTGCTCCCGAACTCCTTCAGGAAAGCGCGGTAGAGTCTCGCCACCCCCGCGATAGCACGTTCCCTGTCGGGCGCGTGTTCCTCCGGGACCCCTTTATTGCCATTTCCGCACCGAAGGCCGATGGCCGCGCCGCTGCCGATCAGGAGGCCGCAGGTCGTCTGCCCCATGGCGATGGCGCCCATGTACCCGGCCGTGGCCCATGAACACCCCTCCTTCGGAAGATTCCACAGATCCTGCAGACCCTGCAGGGTTGCCTCGGCTCAGGTGTACAGGTGCATCCGCGTGAATGCCTCGGCAAGGACCTCGTCAAATCTGTCTTGTTCCATATCGCATGTTCCTTTCACGTAGTCAGGATCAATCTTCCCGCGGGATCGTGAACCGCCAGGAGCAGAACCACTCATCCGGGTGGGGGTCGGGCGGACACCCGACGCACTCGGTCTGTATCCTCGCGTCGATCCCCTCGGCGAAGCGGCCGTACTCCACCAGGCCCACAGACTTGCAGGGATAATCGTCGAGCCCTCTGCGCTTACGCGCCGACTGGACACGGCAGTCGTTCATTTGAAAGACAATACTGTTCGGTCCCTCATCGATGACGGATTGAATGTTGACGCTCGCGTACATCCGGAATTTCAGCGCCCTCTTGAGCCCCTCGATCCCCGGGCGCTCGGCCAGCCCCAGAAACTGTTTGATCGACCAGGCCTCGAAGGGGGAAAAGCGCGTCCAGCACGAATCGTTGCACCGCTTGGCGTCGTTCATCCCGTAGGCAGCCTCCACCGCTTGGAACCAGATCCCGTCCCCGGCGATCCAGTTCGCGCCGAGACTGCCGACCAGCTCGACCAGCTTCTCCTTCGGCATATCGAGGAGCGGCGCGGGAATCCCCTCCTTCATCTCAAAGCCGAGGTCGCGCGAAAGCCGCTTCATCTGCGCGTCGTAACTGCCGCGGTAGGCGGTCTTCATGATCTCCAGCGCCTTCTCGAACCCCATCTGGTGCTCCACCTCCCTGAACCAGAGGGTGTGGTGCACCACGGTTCGGTGAAGCATATCCAGGATCAGACGTGCCAGATCCTCGTGCCCCAGGTCTTCAATGCCCTGTATGTCAATGTCCATATAATTTCCTTTCCTGTCCCGCGTGTTTCTACGCCTCGAGCGGCTGATAGTCCATGTAGAACCGGTAGAAGGCGGCGAGGATCAGTGAATTCGTGATCGCCCCGCCGATGATGAGGCCGGGAATCTCGCTCAGCGGATACAGCACCACCTCGATGTCCTCCTTTTCATCCAGCGTCTGGCTCCCCTCGAGAACAACATTCGTGGCAACAAAGGTGTAACAGCGGTTACCCTGGAGAGCGGGGTTAGGGTGCACCCATCCCAGGGATATCAGTTCCTCCTCACGGTACCCGGTCTCTTCGAGAAGCTCCCGGCTGGCCGCGGCGGCAGGCGTATCGTGCGCCTCAATGAGTCCCCCCGGGATCTCCAGCGTGATGCCCCTCACTCCGTGACGGTACTGTTCTATCAGAACCACCTTGTTGTCGGGGGTGAGGGGCAATCACGTTCACCCAGTCGGATGATTCGATGACAAAGAAATCGTGCGCCTCCCCCGTACGTGGCGAGCGCGCTCGGTCGGTACGGATACTAAACACCCGGTATGATTTGTCCTGGGTGCTCGACAGGATCTTCCATAGTTTAGGAGCCATAATATCCCCTCACGCGTACAAGAATTATGCGGCTGACTGACTGCTGATATGATCTTTACGTGATCAACGTAATGGAAAAACCGTGACCGGTCAAGGAAGAAAGCGGCGGCTGGGGCGGTGATTACCATCTGTGCCGTGGATAACCGCCGCCTTGACACCCGCGCCCCTTCTCGTATAGTGTTTCGGGTACATACATAGACAAGGAGGGCAGTGCCTGATGAAAGAGATTCCCGCATACGAACAGTATCCCGTCAGTGAAAAGGAAATGGGAAAGCGCTACAAGAACTGGACCGAGGCCCTGGCCCGGCAGATGGTGACCCTCTTCCGGGTGGGGAAAGAGGTAGGCGGCGAGAGGTTCGTCGACCGGCTGAAGGAAGAGTACCGCAAGGACGGGCAGAAGGGCGCGGCCATGTGGATGGGCCTGACCGGCACGACAAAGGAAGACTTCAAGGACTGCTCGAACCTGCCGAAGGTCCACGACCTCATCGACGACACCTTCGCGAACTACTGGGATGGCTACGTCGAACAGACGCCGAAGGCCTTCGAGAAAGAACTCAAGACCTGTCCGGTCGCCAAACCGTGGTCCAAGGCCCCGGAACTCTGCGAGCTCCTCCTGGGGGAATCGCTGAAGGGGATGGCGAAGGAGCTCAACCCGAAGTTCAAGACCGCCGGATTCAGCAAACTCCTCACCAAGGGCGACAGCGTCTGCCGCTTCAGGGTGGAGCTGGAAGACTAGGCTCAACCCGCAGGATCACCGGTATTGAAGAAAATGGTCGCTGGCACTATTTTCTATATCTCGTTTTGCTTAGGGTAAGGGGTAAAAAGGAGATTTGATATGGAAAATGCAACGTGGGTCATAGCCATATTCACAATTGTTTTGTCTGTTGCAACAATAGCGTATGCATGGATTTCATACTTATCATATACGGCCTCTAACAAACAGTCAGAGGCCTTAAATGAATTATCCAAAGCCATACGAGAAATTGGTCCCTCGATCATATCTAGCCAAACGCGAAAAGAAAATCAAAAAAAATTAGCAGAATTGGAAAAGAAGAATAATCCGCAACGACGTGGTTTAAGAGGTCGCTGAATTTCAAGTAGCGAATCTGGGGAATAGTGACAGCGTCTTTCCCCCGGCAGTTACGTCTAATGGTCTTAAATGGGGAAAACATCCCCGACAAGAAATTGGAAAGGGCCTAGTGGAAGTATTTTCCGGCGATCCCTTTCGCCGCGATGATTCCCGAGATGCCGGCGCCTACGATGCCGCGGCTCTTGCCCGTACCATCGCCGGCGACGAAGATGCCTCGAACGTTCGTCTC
>JAUSPK010000149.1 GCA_030655735.1 Syntrophales bacterium
GCCGGCATCAAAGGCCGCGCTGCCCTCCTGCACAGTTCCGATCATCGAGGTCGAAACGGGGACTCCGACAGCGTACACGACGGCAAAGGCAAGGATGGCAAAAAGAAAGTTGAACAGGGGCCCTGCCGCCACAATCCCTATCTTTTTGAACACTGGCTGCTTCAAGAATGACCGCTTCTCGTCATCGGGGGACAGATCCTCCTCATCCTCGGATTCGCCCAGCATCTTGACATATCCTCCAAGAGGTATGGCGGAGAGGATGTACTCTGTCTCTCCTATCTTTCTGCCGAGCAATCGTGGGCCGAAGCCGAGCGAGAATTTCAGCACGCCCACACCGGACCACTTCGCCACGAGGAAGTGCCCCAGCTCATGCACGAAGATCAACACCCCCAACAGAATTATCACCGCCACAATATTTATACCAATCAAGAGATCCTTCCTTTCTTTATGGCCTCCATGGCCCTGGTCCGTGCCCAACTGTCTGCCTCGAGAACATCCGCAATGCTCTCAATGTCCTGCGTCCGATGGGATTCAAGTACCTCTTTTACAAGAAGGGGAATATCCCCAAAGCCTATCTCCCCCCCGGCAAAGGCCTCCACGGCCACCTCATTCGCCGCATTCAGAACCGCCGGTGCAGTTCCACCCTTCCCTGCCGCCCCATAGGCGAGATCCAGCGCCGGGAACCGGACAGGGTCGGGGGGCAGAAACTCCAGCGTTCCGATGGTGCATAAATCGAGACAAGGTAACGCTCCCGGAATCCTTTCCGGATATGCGAGGGCATACGATATCGGCCCCTTCATATCGGGGACCCCCATCTGTGCTATGACGGAACCGTCAATATATTCTATCATCGAGTGCACGATGCTCTGCGGATGTATACAGACGTCTATTTGTTCCCTGTCGATACCGAACAGCCACATGGCTTCTATGATTTCAAGGCCCTTATTCATCATGGACGCGGAATCTATGGTGATCTTCCGACCCATTTCCCAGTTGGGGTGTCTGAGCGCATCCTCGAGCCGTATATCCGCAAACCGCTCCACGGGAAGATTGAAAAAAGGGCCTCCCGAGGCCGTAAGGATGAGCCTTCGCACCTCTCTCCTGTTGTTGCCCGCCAGACACTGAAAAATGGCACTGTGTTCACTGTCAACCGGAACAATCTTCACCCCGCGCGATGAGGCCCTGTCCATGACCAGACCCCCTGCCATAACCATCGTCTCCTTGTTGGCAAGGGCGATGTCTTTCCCCGCATCGATGGCCGCCATTGTCGGAGAAAGCCCCGCCGCCCCGGCTATGGCAGACACTACCATATCTACGCCCCTGTACGACGCAACCTCTGCACATCCGGCCTCACCCGACAGTATCTTAACCGCAAGTGGGCGGTCGAGTATTTCACCCAACTGATAGGCATGATCGCTATCGATCACGGAGACCATCTCCGGCTGGAATATCTCTATCTGTCTCTTGAGAAGCGCAAGATTTCTGCCCGCAGAAAGTGCAACCACCTTGAACCGGGAGGGGTTCCCGGCTATGACATCCAGGGTGCTGACCCCTATAGAACCTGTTGATCCCAGAATGGATATGGTTTTCATCTAATCACTAAGACACGGTAATAGTACACAAAGGGAATGAGGAAGATGAGGAAGTCCAGACGGTCCAATACCCCCCCGTGACCCGGAAGGAGGAATCCGGAATCCTTGACCGTAAAGGTCCTCTTGAGGGCCGATTCGCACAGATCTCCCAACTGACCGATAATGCTCCCCAGAAAACCGAGCGTTATCGCGTGAATAAGAGGAAGATCATGGAGAAACAAGACCTTAAACAACACGCACGCGAGCATCGTCCCGGCAGTGGACCCAATTGCGCCCTCTACCGTTTTTCCAGCACTGACCGCGGGCATCAGCTTGGTCTTCCCCAGAGACTTTCCCACATAAAAAGCGGAGATGTCCCCCAGGAAGGCGGCACATATAACAAAAAATGTCCAAGTGGTTCCATCTTCAGAGCACCTGAGCAGAATAATATACGATACGAGAAGGGGTAGATACATGAAGCCGAACACAACCCTGGCGAGCGCCGCAAAGTCGGTCAGGCCGTCCTTCATCCTCAGGAGGAAGAGAAGAAAAGCGATGATAAGGGAAAAGGTGACCGTGGCGAACATCAACTGGACGCCACCCAGGTATGCCGACAGGGGTATAAGAAGGCCTATCACCAACCCCTCGGTCTTTTCCCAATAGTCCTTTCCCTTGAAGACCATGGCGTTATACTCAAACACCCCCCCGGCTGTGAGCAGGGCGATAACCATGGAGAAGAGAAGGCACGAACCGTACACGATAAGCACAACGAGCAGGGGGATTGCTACAATCCCGGTAATCCACCTTTTTGCATGGGGGCCCATAGCATCAATCCTTTGATAACTGGTCGCTGACCAGGCCGAAGCGCCGTTCTCTTCGCTGATAATCCACAATGGCCTCTATCAATTCATCCTTTGAGAAGTCCGGCCACAGGACATCCGTGAAATAGAGTTCCGTATAGGCCATCTGCCACAAGAGAAAATTGCTGAGTCGGTACTCTCCGCTCGTGCGTATCAGGAGATCCGGATCGGGCATATCCGCGGTGTACAGGTACTGCGAAAAAACGTCTTTCGTGATTGTTTTTTCGTCGATATTTGATAATTTGGCATCCCTGAGTATCCCCTGCACCGCACTGATTATCTCGTCTCTGCCGCCATAGCTCAGGGCCAGGTTCAGGACCATGCCACTGTTTCCGGAGGTCTCTTCCATCGCCCTGAAAAGAAGGTCCCTGACCGTCTTTGGAAGCTTTTCGGTATCCCCTATCGTAAAGAGCCGTATGCCGGTCTCTTTCATCTCAACCAGTTCCGACTTGAGATATGTCTCAAGGAGCGATATCAGTGCCCGTACTTCACTTTTCGGGCGCTGCCAGTTTTCAACCGAAAATGCATAGAGGGTAAGGTACTGGATCCCGAGTTCACGACAGGTCTTCACCACCGTCCGAACCGATTCGGCGCCCCTCTCGTGCCCCATCCCCCTCTTCAGCATGTTTTTCTTTGCCCACCTGCCGTTACCGTCCATGATGACAGCTATGTGACGAGGGAGCTTTTCTTTGATAATTCTATGCATACGCACTTTCCAACCTCGTGACCAAGTACCACAGCACCCTGGCATTTTCAACCGGTATCTTCAGGGCGACATTCGCGCGGTGCGCATAAAAAAGGGGCCCGCAGGCCCCGGTTATCCGTCGCTGGTTTTTGTTATATCTCCATGATTTCGGTTTCTTTGGCGGTGAGGACCTTGTCTGCCTTATCGGTATAATCATCGGTTCTCTGCTGCACCTCGCTTTGGTAATCGTGCATGTTGTCCTCCGATATATCGCCGTCCGTTTTCAGTTTTTTGAGGTTGTTGTTGGCGTCCCTCCGGGCGTTTCGGAGCCGTACCTTGCACTCCTCCGCCATCTTTCGTACGACCTTTACCAGTTCTTTTCTCCTCTCCTCCGTAAGGGGAGGAATGTTGATCCTGATAACCTTTCCGTCATTATTGGGAACCAGTCCCAGTTCCGATTTCTGCACGGCCTTTCCGATGGCGTCTATCGCTCCCTTATCCCACGGAGAGATGAGAATCAGCTGGCTTTCCGGAGCGGAAAGGGTGGCAATCTGGTTAAGGGGCGTCATGACGCCGTAATAATCCACCTTGATACCGTCAAGGAGCGCTACCGATGCCCTCCCCGTACGCACCTTGTTAAACGACTTTTCGAGAGACTGGATATCCCCCTCCATGACCTCTTTCATTTCCTCGAATATCAGATCCGTCATTTCTCATTCCCCACAACAACGGTTCCGATGGCCCTTCCACAGACAACCCCCTTGATATTTCCCTTCTTTTCGATATTAAACACAACAAGGGGAAGGTTGTTGTCCCTGCACATGGAGACCGCCGTTGAATCCATCACCTTGAGGTCCCTGGTCAACATCTCGGTATACGTTATTCTGTCAAATATCCTGGCATCCTTTTCTCTCACGGGGTCCTTGTCGTAGATGCCATCGACCTTGGTGGCCTTGAGGATGGCACCCGCCTGTATCTCCATAGCCCTCAGAGAAGCCGCGGTGTCTGTCGTGAAATACGGACTTCCGGTACCACAGGCGAAGATCACCACCCTCCCCTTTTCCAGATGTCGGGTCGCCCTCCTCTTTATGAACGGTTCCGCGATTTCTCGCATCTCAATGGCAGTCTGAATCCTTGTTGGAACTCCATGATTTTCAAGGGCATTCTGAAGCGCCAGACTGTTCATCACGGTGGCAAGCATGCCGATGTAGTCGGCGGACACCCTGTCAATCCCCTTGGTGCTAGCCTCCACCCCGCGGAAGATATTCCCCCCCCCGATCACAATACCTATCTGGACACCGAGGGCCTGAACATCACCGATCTCCTCCGCCACAAACTTCAGCACATCCGTATCAATCCCGAACGAACCCTTCCCCAGGAGCGCTTCACCACTCAGTTTCAGGAGAATCCTTTTGTATATGGGTTTATCCACCGTTCAATCCTAATCCGGACAGGTTGATTAAGGATTAGAGGATTATTTCCTTACTCCTTACTCCCCCGTCTTTGGCCCTTATATATCCTCACCCAGTTGGAAGCGCGCGAATCTCCTCACAACCATATTCTCGCCGGTACTGGCGATCATGTTGTTCACCAGCGTTTGAACCGTGATATCCGCATCCTTGACGAATTTCTGGTTCAGGAGGCATACCTCCTCGTAAAACTTGGTGATCTTGCCCTCGATAATCTTGTCAATGACCTTCTCGGGTTTCCCCGAGGCCAGGGCCTGGTCGCGATATATCCCCCGCTCGCCCGCCATGACAGCTTCGGGAATATCTTCCGGTTTCAGGTACGTGGGATTCGCGGCAGCAATGTGCATGGCGATATCCTTTACCATCGCCTTGAAGTTATCGGTCTTGGCAACGAAATCCGTTTCGCAATTCACCTCCACCATGACCCCAATCTTGCCGCCCATGTGGATATACGATTCTACCATGCCATCCTTTGCCGCCCTCGAAGATCTCTTTGTCGCGGCAGACAGCCCCTTTTTTCTCAAATACTCAACGGCCTTTTCAAAATTACCGGCGGCGGCGGACAGTGCCTCTTTGCAGTCCATCATGCCGGAATTTGTTTTATCTCTCAGCTCTTTCACCATAGATGCTGTAATTTCCAATGTTATTCTACCTCCTCACCTTCCTGTGCTTTTATGTCTTCGGCAACGACTTCGGGGATCTCTTCTGCCTTACTTTCAACACTCTCAGGAACATCCAGCTCTTCGGCCCCTTGTCCCTCGTCCCCTTGCGCTTCCTCTTTATCACTCTCTGCCTGTATACGTTCCTCCAGCCTCCTTTTCCCTTCAAGTGCGGCATCCGCGATCTTGGAGGAAAACAGCTTTATGGCCCGTATGGCATCGTCATTACCCGGGATGATGTAATCAATATCATCCGGGTTACAATTGGTATCGACAATCGCCACAATGGGAATTCCCAGTTTTCCCGCCTCTTTGACGGCAATATCCTCTTTCCTTGGATCAACAATAAACACGACCCCGGGGTGGCCCTTCATGTTCCGTATACCGCCGAGGATCTTCAGAAGTTTTTCTCTCTCCCTATGAAGACCCAGTATCTCCTTCTTGGGAAATGCGTTGATGCTCTCATCCTCAAACATGGCATCGAGCTTATTTAATCGGTCTATACTCCTCTTTATCGTTACAAAATTCGTCAGCATCCCGCCAAGCCAGCGTTGATTCACATAGGGCATGCCTACCCTCTCAGCCTCGGTTTTGATGGATTCCTGCGCCTGCCTCTTGGTGCCCACCAGCAGGACTTCCTTACCCGAAGCAACCGCGTCTACTACGGCATTATAGGCTACATCAAACATCTGCACCGTCTGCTGCAGATCAATGATGTAGATGCCGTTCCTTGCCCCGAATATGTAGGGCTTCATTTTGGGATTCCACCGGTTCGTCTGATGCCCGAAGTGAACCCCGGACTCCAGCAACATCTTCATTGATACCTGTGACATACAATTCTCCTTGGTTGTTTTTTCCTCCACCCCCATCACCTTGTCAGGGAACCTTGAACATTCAGATCCCAGGCAACTCCCTGACAATCAAGAGGTGTGCGTAATAAGTTGGAGCGGGATACCACATCCCGTATAAATAATCAAGGCAAAACAGCCGGGTTCAACTGCGGTAGAGGGCGTTTATATCCACATACTCGTGGGAAAGATCGGAGGTATATACCCTGAATCTCTCCTCTCCCATCCCAAGCCGCACCAGAATCCGCATCGAAGCCCGTTTCATGATCTCGGCGGCCTCTTTTCCCGGGACTCCCCTGCCGTGTATAAACAAGGGTATGTCCTCGATATAGAGCTCCAGCGAGTCGGTCGGAAAGGGGACTGCCGTTGACCCTGCCGCCGATATAATCCTTCCCCAGTTCGGATCCTCACCGAAGAACGCCGTCTTTACGAGGTTGGAATGTGCTATGGCATACGCTATCGTTCTCGCATCTCCGGACGTCTTCGCGCCCTCTACAACAACCTCAATCAGCTTTGTCGCGCCCTCTCCGTCTCTCACAATGGAGCGTGCGAGGGATTCCATCACATCGAACAGGGCCTCTCTGAACCCCGCAAAACCACCCGACGTCTCACTGACGGGGCTGTTGCGGGCAACACCGTTGGCCAGCATGATGGCGGTGTCGTTCGTGCTCATGCATCCGTCTACGGTTATGGCATTAAAACTCCTGTCGGCGGATTCTCTAAAGACGCCTGCCAGACAGGCCTGGTCGATATCGGCATCCGTCAGTATAAAGGTGAGCATCGTCGCCATGTTTGGTTCTATCATCCCCGCCCCCTTGGCGATACCGCAGACGGTGATCTCTTTCCCCCCTGCAGAACATCTCCGGGTTTCTATCTTCGGGAACCGGTCGGTCGTCATAATCCCCTCTGCGACTGCGGGGATGCCGAGGGCGCTCAGCCCCTCGACGAGAGGCCCTCCCGCCCGGATGATCTTTTCTATGGGAAGCCTCTCACCAATGATACCGGTGGAGGCAACAAGAACAAGTTCGTCTTCTATGCCCAGCCTCTCGGAGATTGCCTTCGACATAGCGGCAGCGTCCCTGTGGCCCTCATCACCGGTTGCCGCGTTGGCATTCCCGCTGTTCACCACAACGGCCTGGGCACGGCCTTTTTTTATCCTCTCCATATCGAGGACAACAGGGGCCGCCTTAAAACGGTTGGTGGTGAACACACCCGCCACCCTGGCCGGAACCTCCGAAGATATCAGGGAAAGATCCCTGCCTCCCCCGCTCTTTATGCCGGAGGCCACTGAGTTGCCAAGAAATCCCGGAACGTGAACACTGTCATGCATAGTCATCTCCATCGCTGTCATCTGCCACAGCAATGCTTGTATTTCTTACCACTGCCGCAGGGACAGGGGGCATTTCTGCCTATCTTATCGCTCTTTCTTTTCGCCGTCGCCGGGGTTGCGTCGCTGTCCCCATGGCTCATAACATAATCCCTTTTCTGTTTTTCTTCAATCTGCTTCACATCTTCATCGCTCTGTACCTGAACTATACAGAGCTTCTCCAGTGTATCCTCCTTGATACGATACACCATCTCCATGAACATATCGTATCCCTCTTTCTGGTACTCCCTGACGGGATCTTTCTGCCCGTAGCCGCGCAAACCGATCCCCTCCTTGAGATGGTCCATGCCGAGGAGGTGATCCTTCCAGTGAGAATCGATGGCCTGGAGCATAATGACCTTCATGATGTACTCCATGAGGTCCTTGCCAAATTTTTCCTCCTTGTCTCGGAGAAGTTTTGTGACATTTGATATGACCGCTGTGATGACATCTTCCCTGCTCATATTCGACCGGTCCGCATCATCGAAGGTCCACTTCAGGAAGAATTGCTTGTATACGGCATCACTCAGACCTTGGAGATCCCATTCGTCCGGCCGGACCTTCTCGTCCAGATAATCACAGACCAGATCTTCAACGATTTCCTGCAGCATATCATCAACCGTCGACCACAGGTCGCTTCCGTCGAGAACGTTCCTGCGCTGCTCATAGATCACCTGCCGCTGCCGGTTCATCACATCATCATATTCAAGGAGATGTTTCCGTATATCAAAATTCTGCCCTTCCACCCGCCTCTGGGCGCCCTCAATGGCCTTGCTGATGAGGTTGTGCTCGATCGGCTCCCCCTTCTCTACACCGATCCTGTCCATGACGGAGGATATCCTTTCAGCCCCGAATATCCTTAGGAGATCATCCTCAAGTGACAGGTAGAACCGCGACGATCCCTTGTCCCCTTGCCTTCCCGATCTACCTCGAAGCTGGTTGTCTATCCGTCGGCTCTCGTGACGTTCGGTACCCAGTATGTGGAGGCCACCCAGGTCGGCCACTCCCTCTCCCAGCTTGATGTCGGTACCCCTCCCCGCCATGTTGGTGGATATCGTAACGCCCCCCGGTTGTCCGGCCTGGGCAATGATCTCCGCTTCCCTCTCATGATTCTTGGCGTTCAGGATGTTGTGCTTTATTCCCCTCTTCGAAAGCTGTCTGCTGAGAAGCTCAGATTTTTCGATGGAGATGGTCCCCACCAGGACCGGTCGATTCTGGTCATGCAGTTCCTTTATCTCTTCGATGGCCGCCTCAAACTTTTCCTCTTCCGTCTTATAGATAACATCCGTATTGTCGGTCCGTATCATCGGCATATTGGTAGGAATAACAAGAACATCGAGATTGTATATCTTTTTAAACTCCGTCGCTTCCGTATCCGCCGTTCCGGTCATCCCGGCCAACTTCTCATACATCCTGAAGTAGTTTTGGAAGGTCACGGAGGCCAGGGTCTGGTTTTCCCGCTCTATCTTGACCTTTTCCTTCGCCTCAAGGGCCTGATGGAGACCATCACTGTATCTCCTGCCGGGCATTACCCTCCCCGTGAACTCGTCTACGATAACAACCTGCCCGTCCTTGACGAGATAATCGATATCCTTCCTGAAGAGGGTATGCGCCTTCATGGCCTGGTTTACATGGTGGAGGATCTCTATATTTGCGGGTTCATACAGGTTCTGAACATTGAGCAGACCTTCCGCCTTGGCCACACCCTCTTCCGTCAGGACAACCGTCCGGCTCTTCTCATCTATCGTATAATCCTGATCTTTTCTCAGACGGGGGATGATCTGATTGATCCGGTAATACTTGTCGGTGGACTCTTCAGACGGCCCGGAGATAATGAGGGGGGTTCTCGCCTCATCGATCAGGATACTGTCCACCTCATCGACGATGGCGTAATAAAACTCCCTCTGGACATAATTTTCAAGCTGGAAGCTCATGTTGTCGCGCAGGTAGTCGAACCCGAACTCGTTGTTGGTCCCGTACGTGACATCACAGCCGTACGCACTACGCCTCTCGGTATCATTGATCCCATGGACAATCACGCCAACGGTTAGACCGAGAAACTCATAGATGGGTCCCATCCAGTTTGCGTCCCTCTTTGCCAGGTAGTCATTCACGGTAATCACGTGCACGCCCCTGCCGGTTAATGCATTCAGATAAACGGGCATCGTTGACGCCAGGGTTTTCCCCTCGCCCGTTTTCATCTCCGCGATCTTTCCCTCATGAAGGACGACACCGCCAATCACCTGGGCATCAAAGGGGCGCATCTCAAGCGTTCTCTTTGAGACCTCCCTGACAACGGCAAACGCCTCGGCAAGAATATCATCCAGAGAGGCGCCCCCTGCAAGCTTCTCTTTGAAGTAGGGCGTCTTTGCCGCCAGTTCGGAGTCGGTCAACCCCTCCATCAGGGGTTCGAGCAAACTCACCTCCTGCATGACAACGTTCAGGCGCTTTATCTCTCTGTCGTTTTTGGTTCCGACAATTTTTCTCAATATATAATTGATCATAATCACACCACAAAAAAACCCGGCAACAAAATATTACCGGGAGTGTTTAACAGACTGGAGACGGACGGGGTCCACCCGATATTAAAAAAGGTATCTCCGTGGATCGATATAGATCCCATCTTCACAAACACCGTAGTGGAGGTGAGGGCCGGTGCTCCTGCCGGTATTACCTACATATCCGACTATGTCCCCTCTTTTTATCTTCTGCCCACTCTTTACGTCACTCTTACTTAAGAGATGTCCGTAGACCGTTACCACGCCATTCCCATGGCTTATCTGAACAAGATTCCCCATGCCCTTCTCTGTTGACACTCTACGGATAACACCATCCGCAGGGGCCACAATCTCCTTGCCGATCTCTGTTGCTATATCGATACCTCTATGGAGCTCCCGCCTTCCGGTAAAGGGTGAGACCCGGTATCCAAATTCTGAGGTTGTCCAGCCAATCACAGGCCATATGGATGGTGTAGAGGCCAGTATTGACTTCTGCTTTCCAAGAAAATCGAGTAGCTCTGCAAAGCTGTCCCCTTGAAGGGCGGCTTCGTCAAGCAGTTCATCCATATTTTCATGTATTCTATCAATAAGAGCGGATTCCACCTCCTCCGCACGCGAAATCGCCTTTTCCTCTCCGGGGACCGGGCCTCCGACACCGAGCATCTGGCTACCGTTATGACTATTGTCAAGATTCGTCATAACCCGTATCTTCTTATCGAATTGTGCCAGATGCATCATCTTTTTCTCAAAATCGCTCACCTTACTCGCCAGAAAATCGAGACGATCCCTCTGAAGAGAGGTTAACCCCTCCAACTGGGCAAGCTTTTTGAGATCGGTTCTGGTTTCTACGTAACTATAAGAAAGGTAACATACAGAGAATAAAGCTGTTATTACTAGAATGGAGATAAACGATAGGAGTGGTGCCGAAATTGTTACTTTTTTTATTGACCCCTTCCCTTGGGGAATAGCAAGAATGGTGTAATATTTATTTCCCATCCCAGATCCTCTCATGCAACGTTCAACACGAAACCTTTAGGAACCCCCGCCCCCGAAAACTTCTCTTACAACCCTGTCGGTCTTCCTGGGTCGTCAATACCTCAAAAATCCGTCTTTAACGTATACGAAAGTGCCTACAGATCATACCCGCATCCCCAGCGCATATTGGCGGAGGCTACCATAGATAGCTTAAATGTCAAGAAAAGATTATCGAAGATAACCAACTTTGATATGAGGTATACTGGGAATCAAGGATGAGCGCAATGAACTGCATCACACCTTTTAGGTAACCCCCCTTTCCTGCAGAGATTTCTATGCCCTTTTTTTGACCGATATGAGGGGATCGCCTACCCCTACCTCATCTCCCGGTGATACCAGTACCTCTGCGATCACCCCATTTATCTCAGAGACGACGTTGTTGAGCATCTTCATCGCTTCAAGAACAATCAGTATCTGCCCTGCCGACACCTCTTCTCCCTCCGTAACGGGAATTTCACTAACCGTTCCCTTCAGGGGTGATCTGACATCCCCCGATTGCGCAAGTTCCGCTATCTCCTTGGCTGAAAGCTCAACCTTTCTTCTCTTCCCCTCTCCCTCCTGCTCAAGTTCCGTCAGTATGGGTTCCGGGTGGTGGTTGATATTCAGATAGACAATGGCATCCCCCGTCTTCGTTGTTTGTTTCGGACCTATCTCCACGATATGGTGTTTCCCGTAGGCATCAGAGAATTCAAACTTCTCACCAAGGGTGAATCCACCCTTCTTGAACCACACACAGGGGGGAAGCACCCACGTCTTGCCGTACTTTTCCTCGAACTTGAAGAAATTTACGGCATCATTGGGGTGTTGCAGATACAGGACGAACTCGTCCTCCGTGGCCGCCCGTCCCAGGCGATGTTCGAGGACCTTCCTTTCCACGTCCAGATCGATGTCCTCAATCTTCTGGTACCCCTCTTCTCTCTGCGTTATCTCCTTCCAGTCCGGCCCGAATACCGCTTCGTACACCTCATCGGACGGCTTGTAAAAGGGAAGCTCGCCATACCGTCCTAACATCAGGTTTTTCAGATCGTCATTCGCGTCTTTGTATCTCTTGCCGCTCAGGACATTGTTCACAGCCGTGGTCCACAGGATCTGCGAACCGGGGGTCACGCTCCACCAGTTTCCCAGCTCGGTCTGGACACGGGGCAGTTCTTCCTGGAGGATCGAGGGCATCCGGTGCAAAAAATCACCTTTGACCGCCTGCTCGAAGCTCGATCCCGTCGCCCCCCCAGGGAGCTTGTGGGTCTGGACGGTGGGGTCAAATCCGAGAAACTGCGACTCCAGATCTTTATAATATTCTCTCTGGGGGCGGAGCTTATTCGAGGTGTCGATAACGGCCTGCCGGTCTATGCCCAGTGCACGATGACCGTATTCATCCAGCGTATCGATGACCGTCAATATCGGGGGAGGCCCGTAGAATCCGGTAAAGGCATGATCCGCGGCATCTACGATCTTTGCCCCGTTCCGAACGGCTTCGACGATCCTCCCCACATCATTTCCGTCCGTGTTGTGGCCGTGATAATGGATGATGAGATCCGGATACCTGTCCAGTATGGACCTCACCAGGTCGCCGATCCTCTTGGATGAACCCAGCCCGCCATGGTTCTTTATGCAGAGAATGATGTCATCGCCGGTGACGGCAAGTATCCCCCCCACCTTCCCCACGTAGAACTCGTCGGTGTGCTCCGGCCCCGTCGAGAAGCATATCGAGGGCTCCAGGATGCAGCCCGCCTCTTGCACCCCCTCAAAGACCGCCGTCATGTTGGGTATGTAATTGAGGAAATCGAAAACTCTCCAGAGGTGGACATAGCGGGCGAAGCTCTGGACCGTCAGCCGAATCACATTTTCAGGATAGGGGCGGTAGCCGAAGAGGTTGATCCCCCTGCAGAGTGTCTGGAACATCGTATCGGGCATCAATGAACTGAGCATCTCCAGCTTCTCAAGGGGATTGATCTGCCTGCGCAGCATATCCACATGAACCGATGCCCCCCCCGTTATCTCGAGGGAGAGATACCCGGCATCATTTCTCTCCTTGGAGACCAAGATCTGGGTGTGCGGCATGATGCGGTTTTTGAAGTCGGATTGAGAGAGGTCCCTCTCCGTATTGGTTACGTAGTAACCCTCTCCAGCCCTGATCCGTGCAAGGATACGGGCTACCCCGCCCTCGCGCAGATCGCGGGGCGTAATTCTCTCACCAATGGCCTGTTGCACCATTTTTATTCCTTTCAGGTCCTAGCCCCGATAAAGGGGGTAGGTACGTTAACTAACTTACTAGCCCCGACAAGCGGGATAAGTCCCACTAAAGGGGATAAGTCCCACTAAAGGGGATAAGTCCCACTAAAGGGGATAAGTGCGATAACGAAGTTGCTTTCTACGAGAAAGCAACTTCTATCTTAGTAATGCGTTCACGAAATTCTTCCCTGCAAAAACCGCAGGAAATAATTTCTAACTTACTAATACGCGTAAGGGTTTATCTTCTTCGCATGGATCTCAGCTATTAACTGCGAGAGTTTGGCGATCTCCCGCTTATTCTCCGGATAGTCGAATACCTGTGAGTGCGTTTCCAGATAGGATGTATTGAATTCACCCCTCCGGAAATCGGGTTCATCACAGATCGCCAGGTAGAAGGGTATCGTCGTTTTCGGACCGACAATCAGGAAGTCATTGAGCGCCCTCTTCAGACGCTGCACCGTCTGCTCCCAGTTATAACCACGGACGGTCATCTTGACCAGAAGCGAATCATATTCCGTGGGGATCTTGTATCCCTGATACGCCATCCCGTCCAGCCGTATACCGGGGCCTCCCGGAGACTGGTACACCTCCACCCTCTTTCCGCCTTCCGGCATGAAGTCGTTCCTCGGGTCTTCCGCATTAATCCGTACCTGGATGGCCTTCCCCAGAAGGTGAAACCGCACTTCGGGAATCTCCAGGTGCTCCCCCTGCGCTATCATGATCTGCTCTCTCACGATATCCACACCGGTCAGCATCTCGGTAACCGTATGTTCAACCTGAAGCCGCGTGTTAATCTCCATAAACCAGAACTCATTCGTGGCGGGATCAACCAGGAATTCAACCGTCCCCGCACTGATATAACCGGATTCCCGGGCCGCGAGGATGGCCGTCTCGCACATCGATGTAAGGACATCGGCCGGAAGATCAGCGGGTGCTATCTCTATCAGCTTCTGGTGTCTGCGCTGGATCGAACAATCCCGCGAGCCGAGATGGATGACCTTCCCGTGCTGGTCTGCCAGTATCTGAATCTCGACGTGACGGGGGCCTTCGATACACTTCTCTATGTAAATATTCCCATCATTAAAGGCATGCAGGGCCTCCGACCGTGCCAGGGGTATCTGGACCAGCAGGTCTTTGGCATCCTCAACCCTTCGAATCCCTCTGCCACCGCCTCCGGATGAGGCCTTCAGCATAAGCGGATATCCATATTTCTCACCAAACTCAATCGCCGCTTGTATCCCTTCGTTATCCTGAGAAAGGTTACCGGTGCCTGGAATAATCGGTATCCCTGCCTTTTTCATGATTTTTCGGGCAACAATCTTGTTGCCCAGATCATGGATAACACCTGAAGGAGGTCCTATAAAGGTGATGCCGGCCTGGGCGCAGGCGCTGGGAAAATCGGGGTTCTCCGCAAGAAATCCGTACCCGGGGTGTATCGCATCGGCGCCGCTCTTACGGGCGGCCCAGATCATCTTTTCAATGCTAAGATAATCCTTCCTCGGACCATCCCCTATCATGATAGCGTCATCCGAAAATCTGATAAAGAGCGCTTCCTTATCGGGGTTCTCGTAAATGGCCACGGCCTCAAGTCCAAGTTCCTTGATCGTCCGAATCAGCCGCAGGGCTATTTCACCCCTGTTGGCAACCAGAACCCTCTGTATTTTTTTACCTGCCGTCATCGATATTGCCCTTCCAGAAAGAGATGCGAGAAATCGCGCATGCTATCTTCATCGTCTTGGTATGTCAAGAAAATAGACACTAAGGTTCATGCCCCAAGGGGCAGCAATCTCCCGGATTTATTTCCTGTGACCCTGTTCAGAGGGGTACCTACCTCGCCCGGATGGTCTAGTTTGTCGCAAGAAACGTTCCGGCGGGTACCCCGTAAGCACACATCAGATCATTTTCTTCAGCTCGTTCAAGAATACATCGTATATATTCTGGCTGAACAGGACAAACCTGACCAGTTCTATCTCCTGATGGTCTTTCACATAATCGATGATGGTTGTGAGGGCGATTTGCGCCGCCTCCTCCAGGGGATAGCCGTACACCCCCGCGCTGATCGCGGGGAAGGACACGCTTTTCAGCCGCTTGTCCGTCACCCTTTTGAGACTCTCCAGGTAGGCGCTCTTCAGGAGATCTGCTTCTCCCCGGCTACCCCCCCGGTACACCGGTCCCACCGTGTGTATCACATACCGGGCTGTGAGGTTCCCCCCTCCGGTCACCACCGCCTGGCCGGTGGGACAGGAACCGATCACTCTGCACTCCTCCATAATGGAGGGTCCTCCCGCTCGGTGTATAGCGCCGTCCACTCCCCCGCCGCCCCGGAGGCCTGAGTTCGCGGCATTCACTATGGCATCCGTCTCTTCCCGTGTTATATCCCCCAGGGCAAGGGCAATCACCGTACCACCTATCTTCATCTCCATGTCCGTCTCTCCTCTGTCAATCGTTCAATCGGCATGTACTCATAATATAGTGACATCCCGAATAAAGTCAATCGTTCGCGGCAAGACGCTTTTTTGTTGAAAACCGGTCTGCTACATGGT
>JAUSPK010000163.1 GCA_030655735.1 Syntrophales bacterium
ACCGGATCCTTAACGCGGTGAAGAGGAGCGAGCCGTTTGTCAAGTTGGAGCCCCTTATGCTGTACATAGCCACGCATGAACTTGTGCATGTCGTTCGGTTCAACAGCAGAGAGGTCGATTTTGACGCGCCTCTGGAAGAAAAGATTGCCGAAGAAGAGAAGGTGCATTCGATTACCAGAAACATGCTCCAGCCGGTGGCTGGAACGGATGTCAATCTTGTGCTCGATTGCTTCAGCAGCCGCTATCGAATAGGAGATATCTGTAATTGATGTCCACCCGGAATGAATAGTTCGCGAGGTGGGCACCGATAAATTGTTTGTTGGAGGTTTTGGTTGTATGCCTATTTATGAGTATCAATGCAGGAAATGCAGCAGGAAGTTCGAGATCTTTCAGGGTATCGCCGACGGGGAGGTCAAGACCTGTAAGTTCTGCGACGGGTCGGTTGACAAGCTGATATCCCTTTCCTCCTTTCACCTCAAGGGGGCGGGATGGTATGTGACCGATTACGGCGGAAAGAAACCGTCGGTCGGCGAAGCGCCCACAAGCACGCTGGGGGATTCGGGTGATACCCCGGCCTCCAAAGGCGAGGTGGCGACCGCGCCGGACCCCAAACCCTCCGCTAAAAAGGATGAATAACAGGGGCGTTAGGCCTCTGTCTGAGATATGGCCGGGTATCCCGTTATCAAGATGGGCCCCGGCCTTATTGTGTTACAGCCCCCTGTGTTCATCCCTCAGCAGGTCTTCCACGTTCTTTACGGGATTGAAGGTTGTGGAGGGCACCGCCACAAAGATGGTGTTCCACCCCGCCATGGAGCCGTTCCACAGCCCCGGAAGCTCCAGGACCTTCAGGGACTGTCCCTCGTAGGACTTATGTGAGACGGTCCAGGTATTCCCGTCAACGTACCGTTCCAGTTTGAATTTCTCCCCCCGGTAGTCCCTGGTGCCGCACACCAGGTCAACGGGATTGAAATAGGCGGATGATTCCCAGATGGCCCTCTGCCGTTTCGATTCCATATCGATCTGCGTCTTCTCAACGATCTGCAGCGATCGTGTTCCGTCCTGTTCCTCCACCCAGAAGGGCCCGCCCCCCGGTTCCCCATCGTTTCTCACCATACCGCACACGCGCAGGGGACGATTCAGGATATCGAAAAGAAGGGTCTTCTTCCGCGCGGCCGGGAATGTGTCAAAATCGGGAGGCAATCCGCGAGAGAGCCTTTCACGGCAGAATCCGGCTATTCCAGAGAGCTGTTTCTCATCAGGCGTGTTGTCGCTGAGAAAGCGCAGATGATGGAATACCTCCCCCTGGAGTTTCAGAAGGTATCCCCCGAGGATCTTCTTGTACAGGATTGTGTCCTGCTTCAACCGGTCGGGAACGACATTGTCGATGTTTTTGACGAAGATCACATCTCCCTCAATCGCGGTAAGGTTTTTCAGAAGGGCGCCATGTCCTCCGGGTCTGAGCACGATCCTTCCAGCCTCGTCCCGAAAGGGCCTGCCCTCACTGTCAATCGCTATGGTATTGGTCGATGGAGACTGGATGGAGAGAGCAATCTCGAATCTCACGTTATATTCGGTCTCGTAGCGTTCCCTTATCCTCGAAATATAGTCTTCGACATCCCGCCGGTGTTCTTCGGAGACGGTGATATGTAGCCTGCAGATATGCCGGTCATCCTGTACGTACATGGCGGCCTCAACCAGATGCTCTTCGAGGGGGGTGCGGCTATAGTCCGGATATGCATGAAACTTGAGGAGAGCCTTGGGAAGATACGCGTAGTTCAACCCCTTCGGGGTGAGGATATATTCCAGTATCCCACGGATGTCTTCCCGCAGGACGCCGCGGATGTCACGGCCGTCGCGTAAGACCACGCGTGACAGGTCATCATAAAAGGCAAACCGGGGAATCTGCTTTTCAAGGATCCTGGCATCCTCGGTCGTATTAAAATCTTCCGCTTCATACCATTCAAACCAGCCGCGAAACATGCGGCTGGCGGCCCCCGAAGCGGGCACGAATTTCGTCATTCTCCCCTGCGCCGCAGCCCGGTTATGCTCTGACACCAATGCCTCCCTGGCAGAGTCCGGGACGGCGACTATCCCGTCACCGATTGAACAGGCCCTGGCCAGTTTGAGGGGGATCGTTTCACCGCGGAGGATCTCAAGCTGGGACGACACCCCTTCCTCCGTTAATCCCTCTTCCTTGATTGCTTCCAGGTCGCTTTTTGTAAACAGTCTTTCCTGCATCTGTGTCTCCCCGGTCGATCTCTTTGTGCTGTAACCGCCTGAGTATATATGATGGAAGGAAGAAAAACAAATGGAGCGGCCATTTAATGTGTTTTTCAGAGTGAAAATATGGTAGGTATTGCTATCTAAGTATAGTTGATTAAAAAACATCATTGAAGGAACATGGACAAAGACGCCCGGATCCTGATCGCTGAAGATGATCCACACGTTGCCCTTGAGATGCAGCGCGCGCTGAAACTCATGGGATACGATGTACAGGTCGTTGTTTCTTCGGGAGAAGCTGCCTTCAAACAGGCCCAGGAGCTTTGCCCCGACCTGGTCCTGATGGATATGGCCCTGGAAGGGGAGATGGACGGCGTGGAGGCGGCCGGTCAGATCCATGCCCAGCTCGACATTCCTGTTGTATACGTTACCGCTGATATCAGTGAGACCGGGATCGAAGAGATCAAGCGCACGCAACCGTTCGGTTGTGTGTTCAAACCCTTCAAGGATATAGAACTGCAGACCGCGATAGAGATAGCCCTTAACAAACACACAGAGGAGAAACGCCTCCGCCGGAGCGAGGAGAAGTACCGCGCCATCATTGAGGGCATAGAAGACGGATACTATGAGGTTGATCTTGCCGGGAGGTTCACCTTCTTCAATCAGGCGATGTGCACGCTGGCCAATGTTCCGGCGGAGGAACTG
>JAUSPK010000168.1 GCA_030655735.1 Syntrophales bacterium
GCCGGATATGAAGATTTCGATCTGGACACCAGAAACATCAACCAGCAGCCGGTGGCGCAAGATATTCTGATTCAGCACCTGCACGATATGCAGCGATACAAACTTCACGATGGATCGGGCGTGGTCGAGGAGAAGCGGCCGGAAGATTACCTGGTGCGCGGGTTGAGAGATTTCAATGATATCAATTATGATGATCACGCGGCATTGCTCTACAAACTGGCTGCTCAGGTCGTTGAGCGCCTGCGCTCCTATCTGAGCGAAGAAGGGGTGGTGAATGTCCTGCAATATCACCAGCAATCTCTTGTAACCCTGATCCACTCTCAAATGCAGAACAATTTCACGGAGACGGCCGCCTCTTATGAGGCGCATGTTACCAAGGGATATCGGACCCTGCGCCCGAGCAACTACACGGCCGGCGCGGATCAAGCGGTTCGTGACTTCAGGACGCCGATCCCGGATGGCGAAAAGCATCGAATCACGAGCATGATCTTCGGCGGATTTCAGAAATGCCTGTATCCGGCACAGAAATTTGACTCCGATCCGGAGCGGCGTTTTGCCGTGATCCTCGAGAACGACGAGGATGTGCTCAAGTGGTTCAAACCCGCCAAGGGCGATTTTCAGATTCATTACAACCACGATGAATCATATGAACCGGATTTTGTCGTCGAGACTGCAACGGGGAAGTTTCTCTGCGAGCCCAAGCGCGCATCCGAGATTTCAGATGACATTGTTAAGTCAAAAGCGGATGCAGCCGCCGTCTGGTGCGAACAGGCAACCGTTCACGCGAAGACTTATGGCGGCAAGCCCTGGGCCTATCTTTTGATTCCGCATGATCAGGTATCCGAGCAAATGAGTTTGGCCGGCCTGGCTGCCGGGTGTACTTACGTGTCGCGAGTGTAGATGCTCACCGGACCAAGAGAAAGTTGCGTGATCGGGCGAGTTGAATTGGTTCATACCCGGCTCGTGCTTGATGCTTGACAAAACGGGAAATGTGACTAAACTGACCGCTACACTCTGAAAGAGGAGGAATTTCGTGGCCGAGATACAGATACCGAAGGATACCTATGATATTATTATCGTGGGTGGTGGCCCCGGGGGGCTGACCGCGGGCCTCTATGCGTCCAGGGCCGATATGAAGACACTGCTGCTGGAGGGGAACGCCCAGGCCAGCCAGATCACCATGACGGATATGATAGAAAACTATCCCGGCATCCCCGCAATCGGCGGGTTCGAGCTGAACGACACCTTCAAAAAGCAGGCGGTGTCATTCGGTCTGGAGATCAGGCCGGAGCAGGTGAGTGGAATACACCGGGCGCAATCGGGAGACGTTGAAGGGTGGGAGGTCACGACCGACAGAGGCGCCTACCGGACCCTGTCCGTTATCGTTTCCACAGGAGCCGCCTGGAGCCGCCTTGGTGTGCCGCGGGAAGAGGAAATGATAGGCAGGGGCATATCGTACTGTGCCACCTGCGATGCCCCCTTTTACCGGAACAAAGAAGTCGCGGTGGTCGGAGGCGGCGATACCGCCGTCCAGGAGGCCATCTATTTGACGAAATTCGCCTCGAAGGTTACCCTCATTCACCGGAGAGACCGCCTGCGCGCGACAGCCGTGCTGCAGCAGCGGGCCGTTGCCAATGAGAAGATCACCTTCGCCTGGGAATCCACCGTGGAGGAGATCCTGGGGGAGGATGGTGTAACCGGTGTCAGGATACGAAATGTCAAAGATCCCGACCGGCATGAAGATATCCCTGTCGACGGGGTCTTTATCTTTGTCGGTCTTGTTCCCAATACGGATGTTGTCAAAGGGATTGCCAATCTCGACACGGATGGCTATATTATAGCCGACCGTGATATGAAGACATCATCTCCCGGAATCTTCGCCTGCGGGGATTGCATCAGCAAGTCTCTCCGGCAGGTGGTAACCGCCTGCGGCGATGGGGCGACAGCCGCGCACAACGCCTCGCTGTATGTTGATGACGTCAAGGGCCAGACATATTGATATAAGTATTTGATGGTTTCATGGAGAATCGGCCTTCCGAAACAGCCGGTTGAGAGACCGTCATTCACAAGGAGAATACGTAATGCCGATCTATGAGTATAGATGTACGCTCTGCGGGAAGGAATTTGAAATGATACGGCCTATCCAGGATGAGGACAAGGCGGTTGCATGCCCTGCATGCGGGAAGAAAAAGATCGAGAAGGTGATATCCCTCCCTGCCGGGTCGCATGGGTCCTGCCAAGCCTGTTCGGCATCGGGTCCTTCCTGCTCTTCCACCTGAGGCTGATCTATGCCCCGACGGGTCGGGGCTGACATAGAGGGGTTCCGTTTGGGCTGAGATGTCGGGCCCTTCAGAGAGGACAAGATGCGTGCGATGGCCCAACTGGTCGATTTCTGGCAACATATTCCAGAGCACATCAACCCGGCGTTTCTGGAAATAGGTTCCTTTCAGCTTCGTTACTACGGGTTCATGTATCTCGTTGCCTTTTCCGTTGTCTACCTTCTCGTTATCCATAGGATACGGGATGAAAAGTTCGAGTACTCGAAGGAGACGATCCAGGACTATATCGTATGGGCGGTAGCGGCCCTTCTGATAGGTGCAAGGCTGGGCTATGTCCTCTTCTATAATCTTGAATACTACGCGGCGCACCCCCTTTCCATCATCTTTCCCTTCGACCTTTCAGATGGTTTCCGGTTTGTTGGACTCAGCGGCCTGTCTTACCATGGAGGGCTTGTCGGTATTATCCTTGTCTCTATTCTCTTTTTCCGCAGGCATAAGATCAATTTCTGGCGTTTTGCCGACCTCTTCTGTCCGGCAATACCCCTTGGATATACCTTCGGGCGAATCGGAAATTTTCTGAACGGTGAACTGTACGGTCGCGTGACGGATGTATGGTGGGGGATGTATTTCCCCCTGGACACTCTCCATGCCCTCCGACACCCGTCCCAGTTGTATGAGGCCTTTTTTGAAGGGATCGTCCTGTTCGCGGTCCTGTGGAATGTCAGAAAAAAGGCCTATTTCAAGGGGATTTTGTTCTCTCTGTACCTTATTGGATATGGAACGGTACGGTTTTGTATTGAATTTTTCAGACAACCCGATCCTCAGGTTGGACTTGTCGCGGGGTTGTTCAGCATGGGGCAGGTGCTCTGCCTCGTCATGATTATCTTTGGTATAGCTGTCATGGGTATCAAAAAAAGACAGGGAGGGGCCGCATGAACAGAAGACTGGTAATCGTTGGTGGGGGAGCGGGAGGCCCTTCCGCCGCTGCGGAGGCAAAGAGGAGAGACCCATCCTTACAGGTAACGATGGTGGAGCGGGGGGAATTTGTTTCATATGCCGCCTGACCCCTCCCCTATTACATCGGTGATGTAATCAAAGATTCGAAAAAGCTTATCGCGAGGACCCCTGAAAAATTTGAAGAAACAGGGATACAGGTACGGCTCAATACCCTGGTTGAAGGGATTGAGGCCGACAGGGGGACCGTCCTCCTGGCAGGGGGCGAACGGATACCGTACGACGCCCTCGTCGTGGCGACGGGAGCCGCGGCAACCCTGCCAGACATACCGGGCACGAATCTGGATGGGGTCTTTGTCCTGAAGAACCTGCGGGATGGCCTGAACATCAAGGAATATATCACGAGTAACAAATGCCGCACGGCGGCGATAGTCGGGGCCGGTTTTATCGCCATGGAGATGGGAGAGGCCCTGAAGACCCTCGGTCTGGAGACCCGTATCGTATACCGGGGCGAGCTTCCGGTCAAAAAATGGGACCCGGCCTTTTCCGCGGTGGTGCTGGAGGAGCTGACGAACAACGGCGTAACCTTTATGGCTCAACAGTCTCCGGTTGCCGTTGAAAAGGGTTCCCAGGCACGCTTGTCCCTGGTGACCGACAAAGAGAAGATCGAGACGGACATCATCATCTTCGCCCTCGGTGTGAGGCCCGATATAAGCCTGGTGCGTGAGGCAGGTCTTGTTATAGGGGAATCGGGAGCCATCAGGGTGGATTCCTCGCAGCGCACATCACGCGAGGAGATCTTTGCCGCCGGTGATTGTTGTGAATCATATCACCGGGTGAGCAAAAAATGGGTGCATATCCCGCTGGGGGATATAGCGAACAAACAGGGGCGGGTGGCCGGACGGAATATCGGCGGACATCCCACGACATTCCCTGGCGTTGTAGGTGCTCAATCCTTCAAGGTGTTTGGCCTGGAGGTTGCCATGACCGGCCTTGACGAAAAGACAGCGGAAAAAAGCGGATATTCTCCCGCAGCCACTATAATCTGGGGCAATGCTGTGGCACGTTCCATGGGTGGGGGACAGAGGCTGGGCCTCAAATTGATTGCGGACAAGGCATCGGGAAAACTGCTTGGCGCGCAGGCGGTAGGGCAGGGTGGAGCGGTAGGCCGCATCAACACCCTGTCGGCGTGTCTCTGGTCGGGTATGGGGCTTGACGAGATAGGCTACATGGACCTTGCCTACAGCCCCCCCTTCGGCGGAGCCTGGGATATGATTCATACAGCGGCCCAGGTCTTGAAGAAACAATTGTAATCTTCCCCGTGGATGGAAATCGTATATAGTATGAGCATGGCGGGCAGTCCTGCCTTCCATCTGGCAGGGACGTGTGAACAGGAAAGGCGATATGTATGAAAAGATTGATTGATTTGTCAAAAGAAGAACTGCTCGAAAGGATATGGAAAGCGGAACCCAGACTCAAAAGGATTCTGTGTGATGCAAAGCACGTGGAAGAGGCGCGGCACGTGCTGTTTGATTACCTGGATCGTTTCAGAAGAGATCTGTACAACATGAAAACCTACACACCCTTTGCAAAGTTGAACTCCGTTGAGAAGAGAACGGCCCGGGAGTGTATCCGGGTGCTTTCCAATACGATGCGAACGGAAAATGAGCATCTGACCAGGACCTCCCCCCTGCAGGTTTTCTATGATCTGGCACGGGGTGAAGAGGGGGCCCTTGACAGGGTGAGTGAAGGGTTTTTGATGGAATACCTCGCTCTGCTCAGGGGGATCAGGGGGCAATACGGCAAACATTCCCACTATCATGAAACGCCGGAGCCGCAGGAGGAGCGGCCCGCTGCCATCGAGCGCTCCGCCCAGCTGGACGCCTACGCAGAGACGATGAGAAGATCTCTTAAACGGTATAAAACGGGCCTTGACCCGAAACTGATAAACAGGAGAAAGAGGCTGAAAAAGAAGATCCTGCGCTATTTCGGGGCCACGAAAGAAGACTGGCAGAATTATAAGTGGCACATGAAGCACATCATCAGAGATGTTGAGACCCTCTCCTCCCTCGTTACACTGAATGATGATGAACGAGAGGGCTTACGGATGGTGAAGGAACATCATATCCCCTTTGAGATAACGCCTCATTACCTGTCCCTTTTTAATGAAGAGGGGCAGTCGTTTCATGATCGGGCCATCCGCGCGCAGGTGATCCAGAGCCCCCGGTATTGCGCCAATGTTCTTGCCCATCAGCGGGCGGGAGGGGAGGATTTCATGGGCGAGCGGTGGACAAGCCCGATGGACGGGGTAACGCGCCGGTATCCCCAGATTATTATTATGAAACCATTCAACTCATGTCCCCAGATATGTGTGTACTGCCAGAGAAACTGGGAGATAAAGGATATGGACGACAACCCTCTGATGCCCAGGGACAAGGTGGTTGAAATGATACAGTGGGCCAGGGAGGATAAGAATCTCTCGGAAATCTTGATAACCGGCGGCGATCCCCTTACGCTGAACAACACATACCTTGACTGGCTCATCGGAGAGATCGCGGCGATAGATCATGTGGACCGGATACGCATCGGGACCAGGACACTGGCAACTCTCCCCCAGAGGATCAATGACGGTCTCCTTGCCATCCTCGAGAAATACCATGAGTGGGGGAGACGGGAGGTCGCCCTTGTGACCCATTTCGAACACCCGACCGAACTGTGCCCGGATGTCCTGGATGCCGTGAAAAAGATCAAAAAACTGGGGATCAATATATACAACCAGCAGGTTTTTACCTACTACAACAGCAGAAAATTCGAGACGGCCTTTCTGCGCAAGGCGCTCAAGGTCTCCGGCATCGATCCCTACTACACCTTCAACTGTCAGGGGAAGGATGAAACCGTCGATTTCAGGGTTCCCATAGCGAGGATACTGCAGGAGAGAAAAGAGGAGGCACGGCTCCTCCCCGGTCTTGTCCGAACGGATGAGCCGGTCTTTAATGTCCCGCGGCTGGGGAAATCGCATTTGAGGGCGGGGCAGGATCATGAGGTTATCATGATCCTGCCTGACGGGCGCAGGGTATACGAATTTTATTCATGGGATACAAAACATGCGACGGCCAAGGACTACCTACATACGGATGTGTCCCTGTATGATTATTTCAAGAGGCTGCAGAAAGACGGTGAGAATGCGAGCGATTATCTTTCCATGCTCTATTATTTTTAGGAGTCCTCCGTGGTTGTGCTCCGTTGTCGGTCGTCATGCAGCGTAGCATTCCCGACATATTGCTTCCCCAGTTCCGTGTATAAGGTTTCCCCTATCCGCAGGCCGAGGTCGATGAAGCCGGGACCATACTGCCTCCCTGTCTTTGTGCGGAAGGTGTCCCTGGTTTTTTTCAGGGATTGCAGACCGGAGGGAAAGTAGGACAGCAATGTGTGCATAGAGATGTCCCTCGTATCCGCTATATCCCAGAGCATCTCCGTAAAATTATCGGGCCCCCATCGAAATTTATCGGCGTCGTACAGGGCGTCGGACAGGAGTTGCCCCCCCGGAGCGGCAAGAGGCGTACAGGGTTGAAAGGCCTCGTGGTTTCGTATCGCGTTGGCCACGGCTTCCCGTTCCTCATCCGTAAGATCAAACCGAGTGAGGATCATCCCCGCCTCTTCGGCCCCCTGCCGTGCGTGATCCTTGACTGATCGCTGTATGTCGTGCAGGATGCCGGCTATATGTGCCAGCAAAACCTGACGCTGGAGATCCTCCCCTCCCCCAGAAGATCGACCTTCGATCAGGATGATGGTTCCTGTGTCTATGGCAACCTTTCGTGCGTGAGAGAGACCATGACCGGAGATATTCACGCTTGCGGTTAGTATCTCGATGCATGTCCGGACCACCGGACTGTTTTCCATCAGACAACACGATGCGTCGATCTGGTCCTTCTGTTCCCGGTAAAAGGGAGGGGAGCCATAGGCGGCGGCGATTTTTTCAGACAGGATTTTTGCCTCTGAGAGGGTTTTTGTATCCATGGTATTGTACCCTACTGCTCCGAGGGGATGGTTATCTGCTGGTTATTTCTTTCCTACGAACAGCAGTGGAAAGACGATGTCACTGATACAACAGGGGATCACGACGGCAATAAACAGGAATATGAAAACGACAAGATAAGACAGCCAGTTTACGGGACCCCCCACGGCCATAAGGATATGAAAGAGTGAGGCCCAGGTGCTCAGGAGGACATGCCCCGCGTGGGGAAACTGTGTTGACGGGCGAAAATAGGCGATGGCTATTCCCAGCAGTGCCAGGGGATTAATCAGCCACCATTTTTCGATGAAGCCGATGTGAAGACCCCTGTTCGGCATATCGAGCATGACTTCGCCAAGATAGGGGATCAGAGAATCGCTTATCGTGGCAATCCCGATAGAGCCGACAAACCCGATCATCAAGAGAGCCAAAAGATTGTACCTGCCCTGTCCGGATTTATGCATCTGGTACATGGACGTTGTCACAAGGGCGCTGAGAAGGACGTGTGCCGGATGGAGGATGTAGAAGGTGTTCAAGGCTATACTCTGGGGAATGCTCTGGAAAAGAACCATCATCACCACACCGGTCAGAGCACCGAGCAGGGTAAAGGGGGCATGATTTTTTAGTTCTTTTGCAATTTCGCCGATCATCGATTCTCTATTCTCTCATCAGCAGGTTTTTTGACGCGGAAATCTCTGGTCGATTATCGTAAATACAGCTCATATGCAAGCCCTTTGTGCGAAAAAGGCGCTGGGAGCACTGTGATCTGTTGCATCGGCAGAGGCCTTCTTTTTTGTTTTGTATTCGTACGGACAGAGCATCCGCTCGGTCCGTTGTCTGGGGAATAGGGGTTGATCTGTTGTGCCTGGGTGGGGTATGAGGTTAGAATCAACACTATGTGCTGGAACACAATACAGAACGGGAGCATCACATGACAGAGCAATCCTATGGGTTCGAGCTCTTACGGGAGCGATACATCGACGAGTTGAAAACACAGGCGAGACTGTACCGGCATATTCAAACGGGCGCTGAACTGTTATCCATGATCAACGATGACGAAAACAAGGTGTTCGGCATTACCTTTCGTACGCCGCCGCGCGATTCCACCGGCGTGCCCCACATACTAGAGCATTCCGTCCTCTGCGGTTCCCGTAAGTATCCGGTGAAGGAACCCTTTGTGGAAATATTGAAGGGCTCGCTGCAGACCTTCCTGAACGCCTTCACCTATCCGGACAAGACCTGTTATCCGGTGGCAAGTCAAAATCTCAAGGATTTTTACAACCTTATAGATGTCTACCTCGATGCGGTCCTCTATCCGCGCATCACGCCCGAGATCTTTCAACAGGAGGGGTGGCACCACGAGATGGAAAAACCGGACGGCCTCCTTGTATATAAGGGCGTGGTCTTCAACGAGATGAAGGGCGCTAATTCCTCCCCGGACAGGCTTCTGGCAGAGTATTCGCAGCAGGCGCTCTTTCCCGATACGACCTACGGGCTGGATTCCGGAGGAGATCCCGAGGTGATTCCCGAACTGAGTTACGAACAATTCAGGGACTTTCACCGGACATACTACCACCCCTCCAACGCGCGTATCTTCTTTGCCGGTGATGACGATCCCGACGAGAGGCTGCGACGCATCGACGAGTACCTAAAAGACTTCACACAAGCAAAGATAGATTCTGCAGTATCACTCCAGCCGCGATTCGATCATCCCCGGCGTGTTGAGCGCTCCTTTGCCGCAGGCGATGACGCATCCGGGAGCATGATGACCGTAAACTGGGTGTTTGGCGAGACAACGGATGCCTTCACCAATATGGCGCTCAACATCCTGGGATACATCCTTCTCGGGACGCCCGGTTCACCCTTGCGCAGGGCGTTGATCGAATCCGGTCTGGGAGAGGATGTTACCGGAGGAGGACTGGAGGGAGAGCTGAGACAATTGTTCTTCTCTGTGGGTCTGAAAGGGATCACCACGGGGGGGGAGGATGCCGTTGAGTCTCTGATACTGGAGACCCTGGAAGGATTGGCGACCGACGGTATAGACCCGGAGGCGGTGGAAGCCGCCCTCAACACGATAGAATTCGGTCTGCGTGAAAACAACACGGGCAGCTACCCCCGTGGTCTGGTTCTGATGCTCAGGGCGATGACCACCTGGCTGTATGACGCCGATCCCCTCGCGCTGCTCTCCTTTGAATCTCTCCTGTCGGAGATCAAGTCCCGCATCAGTTCGGAAAAGACGTTCTTTGAGGGATTAATACGGGAACAGTTCCTTAATAACCCGCACCGTACCACCGTTGTCATGGCACCGGACCCGGACCTGGAAGGCAGGATGGAGACGGTGGAAAAAAAGCGGCTCAGTGCTGTTAGAGATTCAGCCAGCCCGGAGGAATTGAGAGATATCTTTGAAAATACCGAACACCTCAAAAAAATTCAGGAGACGCCCGATTCGCCGGAGGCCCTGGCAACCATACCGACCCTGAAAATTTCCGATCTGGAGAAGAGAAACAGGACGATACCAATCACCGTTCTGGATGAAAAGGGCGCCACGGTACTGTATCATGACTTATCGACGAGCGGGATCGCGTACATAGAGGTCGGCCTGAACCTGCGCTCCCTCCCCCGGAGGTGTGTTCAGTATATTCCCCTGTTCAGCAGGGCGCTTCTGGAGATGGGCACCCGAACAGAGGATTATGTTGCGCTTTCCCAGAGAATTGACCGGAAAACGGGGGGGCTTCATCCGGCACTGTTTGTGTCGGCGGTAAAAAATGTCCAGAGCGGGGCCGAGGCCAGGCTTTTCCTCTGCGGCAAGGCGATGGTGCCACAGGTAGGTGATCTCTTCGATATTATCAGGGACATCCTGATGGATGTCAGGCTGGACAACCGGGAGCGGTTCAGACAGATGCTTATGGAAGAAAAGGCCCGGCAGGAGGAGCAGATAATCCCCGGTGGACACCAGATAATCAATCTGCGCCTGAGGGCTCATTTCGGCGAGGCCGGCCGTTTGTCTGAACAGTTGAGCGGTGTGACCTACCTCTTCTTTCTTCGCGAGCTTGCCGACAGGCTCGAGAAGGACTGGGCTTCCGTTCATGCCACCCTTGAAGAGATGCGAAGCTCCCTGGTCAACCGGGAGGCCATGATATTTAATGTTACGGTTGATGAGGCGGGATGGAAACAGGTGCGACCGCATCTTGCTGACTTTATAGATGGACTACCGGCCGAACCGTCCCGCGCGAAGGATGCCCCTTCCGAAGATCTTGTGGGAGAGATGGATATCCCCGAACATGAGGGGCTGATTGTCCCCTCTCAGATCAACTACGTGGGAAAAGGAACGGATCTGTACCGGGCAGGGTACACCTATCATGGCTCCGTCAGGGTCATCACCCGGTATCTCAGGACATCCTGGCTGTGGGACCGGGTACGGGTGCGAGGGGGCGCGTACGGCGCCTTCTGTAATTTCGATAAGTTTTCCGGCGTGCTGACCTTTCTGTCATACCGTGATCCTAACCTTTTAAAAACCATCGAAGTATTTGATGAAACATCGAAATTCCTGCGAAATGACGCATTAAGCGGCGAAGAGCTGACAAAGGGGATTATCGGCGCCATAGGAGATATGGATGCGTACATGTTTCCGGATGCCAAGGGGTATGCCTCGATGCTCCGCTATTTGACCGGTAATACCGAAGAGGATATACAAAAGGTGCGGGATGAAATTTTTTCCACGACGGCTGAGGACTTCAAACAATTTGCCGACGTCCTGGATGAAGTGGCGCACCATGGATTGGTAAAGGTCCTGGGTTCTGAGAATGCCATCAGGGGAGCCTCAGGTAGTGGATTACCGCCACTGACGATGATAAAGATACTATAGGGCGGGCGGAATTGGACGCCACGGGAAATTTTGAGACATCTCGATCTCTCAGGGCTCGTAATACACGGGCTTGCCCATCTCCGTGAAGGAGAAGTTGCGGAAGATATTGTGCCCGTTGTAGTCGAGAATCCTCAGGTCGTCTTCCTGGTGCAGGTCGTCCATGACGATATCGAAATGCTTGCCGTACCGTTCCTGTACTTTTTCTATGGGCAGTTCAGAGGCAATGAACTTTTTTATCCCCTTTGCCGCGAGTTTTTCTACAAAAGCCGGATGGGTTAAGGATCCATACGAGGTCATAATAAGAATGGGCCCTGTTCCCGTAAATATGATGCTGGTTTTCATGCCTAAGGCCTCCATCTCTGTCTGACGACAGGAGTGTGAAATTAAAAATGCCTCACCAATAACCGATGTAAGTGTACCTGAAATCGTATATGCGCGCAATTCCCAAAAGGAACCCCGCACCTGGGGCCTTTTTTTGTCTTGAAAAAGGGAGTGCTTTGGGATATTACCGAGTCACATCCTGGGCGGTTAACTCAGCGGGAGAGTGCTACCTTCACACGGTAGAAGTCACTGGTTCAAATCCAGTACCGCCTACCATGAAAACCAAAGGGTTGCGGACATTGCCGTGACCCTTTTTGGCTGGTTGTGGCCACTGGCAGTCTGTTGGAAAAACCCCCACGGGGACAACCAGCGATATGCCTCCGCCCCGAGATATACATTTTGGGAACGCACGGGGCGGGACACAGGATCCAAAGGAGCTTGTAATGGAGACTTTTTTTGATACGGAAGACCTTCCATGGGTGGATCACCCCACGGTACGAAACGTTACTATAAAAAAAATAATAACGACACAGCAATTTGGGAAGGACAGTCCATCCATACTCATGGTGAAGATTCCGGTCGATGTTGAGGTGCCCGAACATGTCCACACCGAAAGCGAAGACATTCTTTTTGTCGTATCCGGCAGAGGGATGATGTGGGTAGACGAGGCCGGAGAGGTGCTTCTGTGTAAAGGCGAGGTTGTCCGTGTCCCGCGCAATACGAAGCACCGTATATTCGATGTGACTGATGAGATTATTGTATATGACGTTTTCTCTCCGGGTATTCTGTAAGTTCAAATGGCTTCTTCCCCGTGACTTATTCCCGTTGGTATGGCCCTGTTCGTTTTCAGATTGCCATTAAACAGCTGTGAGGTATAAGAACGATCACTACGCCGAAATGCACATTTCGGAGTGGGGGTTAGGAGAAACAATAGAATGAGCATCTATCAGAAATGGTTTCTGGCAACCAGGCCGTGGTCCTTCACGATGACGGCCGTCTCCGTCAGCGTGGGGAGTGTTATGGGAGCGATAGACGGCGAATTTTCTTGGCTCCTGTATCTGCTGACCCTTGCCGGCGTGATCTTCATGCACGGCGCGGCAAATCTCTTTAACGACTACTACGACACACTGAGTGGGGTAGACACGCTGGAGGTGTCAACCGCGCAATATCGTCCTCATCCGCTGGCTGAAGGAGCGCTCACCCTCACGGAGGTGCGGATCGAGGCGCTTTGTCTTTTTGCTCTCGCGGCTGGTATCGGGATCTTTCTTGCCGTGACGAGGGGGTGGACAATCCTGATCCTGGCCCTTCTAGGAGCCTTTGCCGGCGTGTTTTATACGGCGCCCCCCTTCAGGTATAAGTATAAGGCGTTGGGGGAATTCTCCGTCTTTCTGATGTGGGGGCCGTTGATGGTAGAGGGGGCATACTTCGTTCAGAGGCAGACCCTGAACCTTGATGCCCTGTGGGTTTCTCTCCCCTTCGGCGTGCTCGTCGCATTGGTGCTCTTTGCCAACAATCTCCGGGACACCGCGGATGACAGAGAAAAAGGGATACGAACCCTGTCGATTATGACAGGTCCCCGGAAGGGGATATGGATGTATGTGACCCTGGTGGTCTGTGCCTACGTGTCGGTCGTGGTCATGGCGTTTACCGGTCCTCTGAATCCATGGTCCCTGATGGTGCTTATATCGCTTCCGCTGTTTTTCAGTCTGCTCAGGCAAATGATAGACAACCCCCCTCTGGACGCCGATGCGCAGACGGCAAAGTTAAACACGGCATTCGGCATCCTGCTCCTCATTTCTCTTCTCATCGGGAGGCTGACGTGACACGGCCCGGGACCTCGGGAGAGACGTTACCGGTAACGGTTTCCCCGCGGATGTAGTTTGATTTGCAACTTTTTTCTTGCCCTGGGAGGCTGATATGAAACGGCCGACACCTTCATGGAAGCTGTTGCTGGTAACGGTTATCCTCGCCAACATACTCTGGTTTGCCACCTTTTATCTCACCTTTAGCACCTTCTGGATCAAGATCGCTGTTTCGGCATTGTCGCTTGCCGCCCTCTCCTGGTGGATACGGCCGATAGAAAGGGATCGGCTCCATATTGATGCAAAGGCGCTGTTTGTCGGTTTCGTCTCCGCCGCGGTGCTGTATCTGATCTTTTGGGCCGGCAAGGAAATCTCCTCGACCCTTCTCCCCTTCGCGGAGCGTCAGATAGGGGGCGTCTACGATAAGAGCGCTGGCACTCCCCTGTGGAGTATCGTTCTCCTGCTCTTGTTCATAACAGGTCCCTGTGAGGAGCTCTACTGGCGAGGTTTCCTGCAGGACAGGCTCATGGAACGTTTCGGAGGCCGCGGGGGCTGGCTTTTGACCACCGCGATCTATGCCGGTGTTCACCTTTGGTCATTCAATTTCATGCTTATCGGGGCTGCCGCCGTCGCGGGCGCCTTCTGGGGAGCCATGTACTGGCGCATCGGCAACCTGCTCCCCGTTATTATTTCCCATTCCCTGTGGAGCGCCGTTATTTTTGTCATCATGCCGCTGTCCTGAAAGTTCTTGACAAAATTATTACAACAAATGTACTATCCAAATATTATGTTCATTCAGACAGTTTCATAATCGGATCCGCTTTTTGGGCTACCACTCAGAGGGGACTATGAACGGATTATACCAGCAACCCCGTTTCTCACACAGAGACGGGGTTTTGTGTTTGTGGGTAAGGCAGCTATCTCCGCAGGTGTTATGCCAGTGATACTGGGGGTCGGGCAAGGCGATTTGATGATAGAGGGCTAAAAGTCGACCTCAAATCGGGCTCAGAGGGGGCAAGGCAGGGGGTATGTCGTACTGGATCGCTGCACATCCCCGCCGCGCTCTGGGGGGCGCTCATTGAGTACCAGGGGTGGGTGTGTCCGCTGACGCCCTTTGAGCCGGGGGGTGCAGATAGCCCTTGGCGCTGTTGTCATCGTGATAAACGTTGTGGCGTATGGCTGTTTGATAGGACAAGGTCGACAGAAATAGAAACAGTACCAGACCGCTGTGTTTGTTGGGCGAGAAAAACCGATACGTAGCTGAAGCAAGAGGACGCGCCATGCGTTCCTCTATCCTCTCTCGCGAAAAACGATACTGCAAAAAAAGGGGGAAAGAAATGGACGACGATCATCTGGACGTAAGGGGGACCATTTTTGCGGGAGACGGGCTTGTCTCTGAGAAATGTCGGGTTCTCCTTAATGGTCTGGGGGAATTCGGGGCCATAGTCGTGGATGCCGAAACGGACCGCATCCTGGATATCAATACGACCGCATTGGCGCTGTTGGGGATGAAGCGTGAGGAGATCGTCGGGAGAGAGCATCACCAGTTCGTCTCCCCGGCTGAGCAGGGGCGCTCTTCGGCTGTTCATGCGGGGAAGGCGCCGGAGCCACCGGAATGGGTCCTGCGCTGTAGCGATGGAAAGTCCATACCGGTCCTCAAGAGTGTTCTGCAGATAGAGGTCGATGGCAGGAAGGCACTCCTGGAAAGCATCGTAGACATCTCGGCCCGAAAAAAGGCGGAAGAAGACCTGCGGCGAAGCGCGTTCCACGACTCACTGACGGGCCTGGCCAATCGTGCCTTGTTTATGGATCGGCTGGATCGTTGTATTACACGAGTGAAGCGGAACAAGAAATTTCTGTTTTCTGTCTTGTTATTGGGTCTGGACCGCTTTAAGTTCCTCAACGAAAGCCTCGGCCATGAGGTTGGGGAGCAGACCCTGGTGGTTGTAGCCGATCGGGTGCAGAAGACTCTGCGCGGCATCGACACGGTGGCGATTCAAACAGACATCACGCATACCCTTGCCCGAATGGGCGAAGACAAGTTTACAATCCTGCTGGAAGGGATACACAGCAACGAGGACTCGGTACGGGTGGCCCAGCGGATCCAGCTCCTCTTTGATCAGCCGCTGGAGGTAAATGGTCAGGAGATCTTTACCTCGGTCAGCGTTGGGATCGCCACCCATAATGGGAAAAGCACCTCTGCCGAAGCCATGCTGCGAGACGCGGACATAGCCCTGCATCGTGCCAGAAAACAGGGACGGGGCAGTTACGTGGTGTTTGACGAGGTTATGCACGCCCAGGCCGTCGAGCGCATGACACTCGAGTTCGATCTTCGACGGGCCGTCGAGCAGGGGCAGTTCTCGCTGGTGTTCCAACCGATCGTCTCGCTGACTAATGACAGGATCGTCGGTTTTGAAACACTAGTGCGTTGGCAGCATCCCAAACGTGGGACAATCCTTCCACAGGCGTTCATCCCGGTCGCCGAGGAAATGGGCCTGATTGTACCAATCGGGTTGTTCGTGCTGCGCGAGGCGTGCCGCCAGATGAAACTCTGGCAGGATCAGTTTCCATCCGATCCCCCCCTGTCCGTGGCAGTGAACCTCTCCAGTCTTCAAATTCGCCAGCCCGATCTGGCCAAGCAGGTCAAGAATATTCTGAAGGAGACGGGATTAACGCCCGGGAGCCTGCACCTGGAGATCACCGAAAGTGCGCTCCTTGAGAATGACCGTCACACCGTCTCAACACTCAAAAAACTGAAGAAACAAGGCGTCAAGCTGCACCTGGACGATTTCGGTACGGGGTATTCCTCGCTGAGCTACCTGCATCAATTCCCGATCGATGTGTTGAAAGTTGATCGAGTTTTCGTCAAAAAACTTGATAAAGACTCGGGGAAATCGGGACTGGTTGGGTCGATCATGGCGATGGCTCACAACAGAGGGATAGGGGTCATTGCTGAGGGTATCGAGACCTTGTCCCAGTTGGAATGTCTCAAGGAGATGGAGTGCGAACTGGGCCAGGGTTTCTACCTGGCAAGGCCCAAAAAGGCGAAAGCTATCGGGCGACTGCTATCCAGACAACGGGCATAGTGTCATCCCAAGTATCGTATGAGCTCGTGAACAAAAAGGTTAAATCTCCTCTCAACTTATGGTAAGAGGAGAGTAGGGTACGTCTCGTGCGAGAGGGTGCAGAGAACGTATTGTACAACCTTTTGAAATGAGTGATGGTATGTGGTGCGCACAGCGTATCACTCCTGCCAGTCTGTCTCGTGGGCGTCCTCCCACTTATACCGAGCATTATCCCGAAAAGGAGATTTATGATGAAAAAATATGCAGTATCTATAGTGCTCTGTTTTTCGCTGTTTTTCCTGAGTTCCCCGGCATCGGCACAGGACACCGTCATGCAGGTATCGACGATAGACGCTTTGGTAGCGGGTCTGTATGATGGCACGATGTCCTGTGGCCGCTTGCTGCAGTACGGAAATGTGGGAATTGGCACCTTTGACCGTCTGGAAGGAGAAATGATTGTTTTGGATGGCACGGTGTATCAGGTGAAGGCAGACGGCAGGGTCTACACCCCGGATCCGGATGTAAAGACCCCTTTTGCCGCCGTATGCCGGTTCGGAGCGGACGATACGATCGACTTGAAAGAGGGTTTGAATTTCAAAGAATTGGAGGAAGCAATTGATGCGTCCATCTCCAATAAGAATCTGTTTTACGCGATAAAGATCACCGGAACATTCTCATACATGAAAACGCGCAGCGTTCCCGCTCAGGGCAAACCCTATCCACCCCTGGCGGAGGTAACCAAAAATCAAAGTGTCTTTGAAATGCAAAACATTTCTGGGACGATTGTCGGGTTCAGGTGCCCACCGTACGTGCAGGGGATCAATGTACCGGGGTATCATCTGCATTTCATCAGTGATGATCGCGCACGGGGCGGCCATATCCTCGGTCTTGAAACCGATACGGGTATCTGCGCTCTCGACCGCTGCAACCAGTTTTTCCTGGTTCTTCCAACGGAGGGGGAGGCCTTTCAGAAGGTTGACCTATCAAAGGATAGGAGCAAGGAACTGTATAAGATCGAAAAATAAAATAACGAAAGATGCACATGCCCGCCATGCTTAAAGAGCAAATGGAAAAGATATACCGGAGTCTGCCACCGGACAAAATACCCTGGAATCTCGAAGCCGTTCCCGATATACTCCAGAATATTGTAAAAACCAAAACCATACAACCCTGCAAGGTTATTGAGTTGGGGTGTGGCGTCGGGAGGTATGTACGGTACTTTGCCACCAAGGGATTTGATGCTACCGGCGTCGATTTTTCAGATTCGGCCCTGGTATTGGCGCGAGAGGCTGCATTAAAGAAAGGGGCTCATTGCCGGTTTATTGTGGCGGATGTCCTTGGTGACATGACAGAGGTTCAGGATACCTTTGATTTTGCATATGACTGGGAGCTGTTGCATCACATCTTTCCTCCTGACAGGGAAAGATACCTTCATTCTGTGTGCCATCTCCTCAATCCGGGCGGATACTACCTATCGGTTTGTTTCAGCGAGGAGGACCCTCAATTCGAAGGTACAGGGAAATATAGAAAAACGCCTCTCGATACCATGTTGTACTTTTCATCTGAAGACGAGATTAAGGCGTTAGTCAAACCGCTGTTTGAGATCGAAGAGATTAAAACAGTTGATATTAAGGGCAAGGGTGGAGTTCATACAGCAATTTATGCCTTCTTGAGAAAAAGAGAAGATAGCTGAACATTACCGGCAGACAACGTTCCGGGGCGCTTTTTATGCCCCGAAAGGCCCGTTGGTTCTGTGTTGCGATAGAGGAATTTGTTTTTGATGCGGGCAGCAATATTTGACATGGATGGCGTGTTGATCGATTCGGAGCCGCTCTGGCGGCGAGCCGAAGAAGAGGTCTTTGGAAGTGTGGGGATTGCCCTCACGAAAGAAATGTGCCTCGGAACGATGGGGTTGCGGCTGGATGAAGTCGTAGCGTATTGGTATCAACGGTTTCGCTGGACAGGGAAGAGTCTGCAGCAGGTTGAAGAAGAGGTGTTGTCGGCTATGCATAAGCTGATATCGGAAGAGGGGAAGGCCCTGCGAGGGGTGCGTGAGACCCTGGCCCGCCTGCAGGGAGCGGATCTGATGCTCGCCATCGCTTCATCGTCTCCCCTCAGCCTGATAGAGGCGGTTGTCCATAAACTGGAGATTCGTGAATTCTTTCAAACCTTGTGCTCCGCGGAGGACGATGCCTTTGGGAAGCCCGATCCGGCGGTGTACCTTCGGACAGCCAAGCGTTTGGCGGTTGACCCCCGCGAATGCCTTGTCTTTGAAGATTCGCTTTTGGGTGTACGCTCCGCGAAATCCGCGGGGATGATCGTTGTTGCCGTGCCGGCCCCAGATCAGTACGATGACCAACGATTCAATGAGGCGGATTTCAAGGTAAGATCACTACAGGGTTTTTCGTTTGATTTGATGAAGAAAGGAAAGGAGACAGCTCATGAAGATCAGTGCGCGTAATACAATGAAAGGAACCGTTACAAATGTCAAGGAAGGCGCGGTCAATAACGAAATCACCATTAAGCTCGCCGGAGGAGATGAGATCACCTCCATCATTACCCAGGCGTCCAGCAATGCCTTGGGCCTCAAGGCCGGCAAACCCGTTATTGCTGTCATCAAGGCTTCAAACGTTATGGTGGCGGTAGAAGACTGACATCGAACGTGAACGGCGGCATTCTGGCGGAGGGACATTACGAAGGAAGAAATGTATGGGCATAGAGATCTGGATAACCTTTGTTTGTGCGGCAACGATCCTGTTAGTGATACCGGGACCGACGATCCTCATGGTTCTGAGCCAGGCAATCACGCACGGGCGCAGATCCGTCATCCCTCTTGTCGCCGGTGTCGTATCGGGCGACTTGACGGCAATGACACTCTCTCTCCTGGGACTGGGAGCCCTCCTGTCGGCCTCGGCCACCCTTTTTACCGTTCTGAAATGGATCGGTGCTGGCTACCTTGTGTATCTCGGTGTCCGATTGTGGCGTTCACGCCCCGATGATGAAAGATTCCCTGCTCCCGCGGCAGTCCGTTCCAGTGGATCGCTTTTTAAAAGTTCATTTATCGTGACCGCCCTGAATCCCAAGAGTATCGCCTTTTTCGTCGCGTTTCTTCCGCAGTTCATAAATCCGAACCAGCAGCCGCTGGCCCAATTCCTTATTCTGGGGGGCACCTTTTTATTGCTGGCCGGTATCAACGCGGCCTTATATGCGACCTTCGCGGGCCACGTGCGTGACGCAATGCGCAACACTGCGGTTCGCAGGTGGTTCAACCGCTGCGGGGGAACGGTTCTGATCGGCGCCGGAGCACTTGCCGCCGCCATGGAGCGATCATCGTAGGTGGGGGTCTTTTGCATGAAAATTATCCGCTATGCACCGCTGTGGTCCGCCGGGAGCATTTATTTTTCCTCTTTTTCCTGATCATTGCAATTGGCCTTATTGTATTTGACCCACGGACCATATCCCCGGCGGTGCGCGTCCGTGGCATCAGATACAACGCCTGAATTCTACGAGCACGTAGCGATCTTCATCAAAAACAACAAAAGTGTATCTTGTTTTGAACCCTGTCCATTTTCATAATTATCTAAATTCATTCTATAAAACAACGAGATTGTGTTTTTCCATACAGGAAAGACAAAATCGCCGTTCTCGAACAGGAATGGCTCCCCATAGGGCAGAGAAAGTACGCAGTCATTCAAAAGATAAAGGCATTTGAGCAGAAAATAAAGGCACGCTGGCCCCACCTCAGCAGATACAGCGGGAATGAGCTTATGACGAAAATGAAGGATTGGTCCAATCACATAACGACGCTCAATATGGGGCTCAAGACGGCGCTGGCAAAAAACGACCTCAATATGGCCGAGGCGGTCATACAGAAATACGGGGGTGTGGCTAATACGGCGCTGGGAAACGATCGATAAAAATCTGGCGCCAGGATGCCTCTGCGGAAAAAGGCTTGACAATTTTCTAAATACCTGCGAATCCTATAAACTCAGCGGAAGAGGTTGCAACTGGCTGAAAATATTATTTTACCGCAGAAGAGGGGAAACCATAGGGTGATAACGACAATCCCGTGACTCGCAGTGAGGGCGGGATTGTTTTGTATGTATCCCTGTCTCCCGGAGCACTGCAGGGGAGGTTTGTATGACGACAGTAGCCGTTCCCAGAGAATACGATCCCGAAGAGACTCGCGTTCCCCTGATCCCGCCGGATGTGAAAAAACTCCTGCAACGGGGGGCCTCGGTCGAGATCGAATCGGCGATGGGAAATCCGTCCGGGTATTCCGATGACGAGTACAGCGCCGCCGGCGCAAAGGTGGTTCAGGACCGAAAGGCCCTCATCTCCTCGGGGGACATCATCCTCAGGATGCGCAAGCCCCCTCTGCCCGAGATCGAGTGGCAGAAACCGGGGAGCATCCATATCAGTTATTTCGATCCCTTCAATGAACCCGAGATTCTGGATGCCTTCCTGTCCCGCGGCATCAGCGCCCTCAGTATGGAGATGATCCCCCGGAGCACCCGAGCCCAGAAGATGGACGCCCTCAGCTCACAGGCAAGCCTTGCCGGCTATGTGGCCGTGATCCTCGCCGCCCAGCGGCTCCAGAAAATCTTTCCCATGATGATGACACCGGCGGGGACCCTTGCCCCTGTCCGGGTCTTTGTTATCGGGGCCGGCGTCGCGGGTCTTCAGGCGATTGCCACGGCACGGCGGCTTGGCGCGCGGATCGAGGCCTTTGATACCAGGGCGGTTGTGGAGGAAGAGGTAAAGTCGCTTGGCGCGAAGTTCGTCAAGATCGACCTCGGTGAGACGGGGCAGACCAAGGACGGCTACGCGAACGCGCTGACGGCAGAGCAGCTCGAAAAGCAGCGGGAAGAGATCGCAAAGTACTGCGCGACGGCCGATGTAGTGATTACCACGGCGCAGGTCTTCGGAAAGAAGGCGCCCCTGATCGTGACGCGTGACATGATCGCGGCCATGAAGGAGGGAAGCGTCATCGTTGACCTGGCGGCCGAAAGCGGGGGCAACGTGGAGGGGTCTGTTCCTGGGCAGGAAGTGGTCGCCCACGGTGTCACCATCGTCGGCCTGAAGAACCCCCCCGGGCACGTGAGTGTACATGCCAGCCAGATGTACTCCAGCAACGTGACCAGCCTCATCCTTGAATTCTGGGACGATGAAGCCAAACGACTCACACTCCCCCTTGAGGACGACATCATCAGAGGATGCCTGATAACACATGATCATGCCATCTTCAGCGAGACCCTAAAGGCAGTCATGAAAAAAGGAGAATAGGAATGGATTCGCAAATCTGTAATGAAGCCTGTCTTATCTGTATGGGCCTTATCCTGGTCCTGTCGATCTTTATCGGCTTCGAGGTCATCTCCAAGGTGCCCTCGCGGCTTCACACTCCCCTCATGTCGGGGAGCAACGCCATCTCCGGCATTACCCTTGTCGGGGCGGTGATCGCGGTGGGATCGGCATGGGGAACGATGAGCCTTATCCTGGGCACTCTGGCCGTTGTCTTCGCGACGGTGAACGTTGTCGGCGGCTATGTGGTGACCGACCGAATGCTCCAGATGTTTCAAAAGAAACCGGGGGAGGGAAAACAGTGAATTTCATTTTGCTTATCAATGGGACCTATATCGTCGCCGCTGTCCTCTTTATCTACGGGTTGAAGTTGCTTACCTCTCCGGTGACGGCGAGGCGGGGGAATCTCCTCTCCGCCGTGGGGATGTTTCTGGCGGTGGTGGTGACGCTACTCAATGAGGAGATCATCGATTACCGGTGGATGCTGATCGGCATTGCCATAGGCGGTATCATCGGGGGCCTCTTCGCGCGACTCGTCCAGATGACCCAGATGCCCGAGATGGTGGCATTGTTCAACGGATCCGGCGGCCTCGCCAGTCTTCTTGTGGGATGGGGTGCCTATCACGTGATGCCCCTGGCCGGACTCTTTGTCATGACCACCGTCTTCCTTGCCGTTCTAATCGGCGGGGTGACCTTTTCGGGGAGCCTGATTGCCTGGGGAAAACTCTCGGAACGCATACCGGGCAGACCGATGCTTTTCCGGGGGCAGACCCTCCTGAACGGGGTCCTTGTAATCGTGATTCTCATCGGAGGGTCATTGTTCCTGTCGGCCCCCGAGACAAGCTATCCCATATTCCTGGGGATCATCCTGCTCTCCCTGGTCCTCGGCGTCATGGTCGTGATTCCCATCGGCGGCGCCGATATGCCCGTGGTGATCTCTCTTTTGAACAGTTATTCGGGGATCGCCGCCTGCGCCGCCGGGCTTGCCATTACGAACAACATCCTGATTGTCGCCGGCGCCTTCGTGGGGGCCAGCGGCATTATCCTGACCAATGTCATGTGCAAGGCCATGAACCGCTCACTCTACAATGTCCTCTTCGGCGGCTTTGGTGCCGTCACGAAGGGGGCTGCAGCGGAGGTGGGAGGCGAGGTCAAGGCGATTTCGGCACAGGATACCTACTATATCCTTGAGGCAGCCTCCGCGGTCGCCTTTGTCCCCGGTTACGGGCTGGCCGTCTCCCAGGCGCAGCATGTGCTGAAAGAACTGGGTGATCTGCTGGAAGAGCGGGGGATCGAGGTCTCCTACGCGATCCATCCCGTCGCGGGACGGATGCCGGGACACATGAACGTCCTCCTTGCCGAGGCCGATGTCCCCTATGAAAAGCTGATCGAGATGGAGCAGATCAACCGGCGGATTGCGAACATCGACGTATGCGTGATTATCGGCGCCAACGACATCGTCAACCCGGCGGCCCGGGAGGATACAAACAGCTCCATCTACGGGATGCCGATTATCGAAGTTGACCGCTCAAAGACGGTGATTGTCCTGAAACGTTCAATGGCGCCCGGGTTCGCGGGGATCGACAACAGCCTGTTTTACAAAGAAAACTCGCGCATGCTTTTCGGCGACGCGAAGGGGAGTATCGGCGAGATCGTCGCTGAATTCAAGAACGTTTAGTCGGCTCGTTACAGCGCCGGAATCACCTTGATCATTTCAAACTCGGGCTATCGAATTAACATGAACAACGGTTTATCTCGATGCCGGGAGAAGGGGGAAATCATGGCCATGGAATTAACGCGGAGCATGCTGGCGTGGTGTTCGGTCATCAACATAGGGTTGCTTCTGTGGTGGTATCTGTTTTTCGTTCTGGCCCACGACTGGATGTACCGGATGCACAGCAAGTGGTTTAACATCCCGGTTGATCGGTTCGATACCCTGCACTACGCAGGAATGGGGCTTTTCAAAATAGGGATACTCCTGTTCAACCTGGTGCCGTATTTAGCCCTGCGCATCGTCGGTTGAGAGATTATCCACCAACTGGATGAAACGGGGGGGGTCGGGAGCCCTGGAACATCCTTATGAATGTCGCACAATGAATATCATCAAAGCGGTTATCTTTGATTGGGGGGGGGTTCTGATCGACAATCCCGCCCACAGCCTGGCTTCTTACTGCAGCGAGGCGCTGAGAGTCCCTCCGGACCGTTTCGCGCAGGTGCGAGAGACACACTACCCCGCGTTCCTGAAAGGACTGATCTCCGAGAAAGAATTCTGGCGGAGGATGTGCGGCGACCTGCAGGTGCCGCCCCCAAGCACCCCCTCTCTCTGGGGAGATGCCTTTCGAAAGGCGTATGCCCCCAGGAAGAATATGTTCGACCTGGTTGCTTTCCTGAAGGGACGCGGCTACCGGATAGCGCTTATATCAAACCCCGAAGAGCCCGCAGCGAAATACTTCCATGAGTGTAACTATCCCATGTTCGATGTACTCACCTTTTCCTGTCGGGAACAGACCGCGAAGCCCGAGCGGGAAATCTATGAGCTGACACTGCGCAGACTCGATGTCGCACCCGCCGAGGCGCTGATGATAGACGACCGGGAAGACTTCCTGGACGGCGCATGGGAGGTCGGTATACGCGCCCTTTTATTCACGACCGCGGAGGATACGATACAATCCCTGAAAGCTTGCCTGCGGGTCACGGATAATAACCCGTAGGGAAAAAAGGGATCAGGCTAAACTGGGGAAGAGCAGATTTTTTTGGGTTTCATTATTGACGGGGAAGTAACGTCACGACCATCGTGGCAAAAAGCAAGACCTAACCCCACATCTTGCCCTAGGATATAAATTCATTCTATTTTCCTCCCCCTCTCTCATTTCACCCTACCGTTTCCTGTTCGTCAGGTATGCCCCGCCGATGACGATGCACCCCGTGATGCATGGTGTTAGGCGACCTTGATTTTTGATTATGCAGGTGGAAGAGCGTCGGCAATCCGAAAAGGAGAAGTCAATGGAACAATTAAAAGGGAAAGTTGTACTTCTGACGGGCGGGTCTCGCGGTATTGGGCCTATTATCGCTGAGGCTCTTGCAAAGCGAGGCGCCAACATCGCCCTCGCGGCCCGTTCAAAAAGCGGATTGCAGGATGTGGCAACGCGTCTCGGTGAACTGGGGAGTGATGCTTTCGTGATGCCTGTCGATCTTGGACAAGCATCCCAACGGGAAGAGCTTGTCGCTACTGTCCTGAGAGAATTTGGACAAATCGATGTATTGATCAATAATGCGGGACTGGAAACAGAGGGCGCCTACACGGACTTATCCTGGTCGTCCATACGGGAGACTGTTGAGGTAAACCTCATCGCTCCCATGGCACTGACCCACCTCGTTCTCCCTGAGATGCTCAAAAGGAACGCGGGGCATATTGTGAATATAGCTTCTATCGCGGCCAAGAGCGGGGCTCCTTATGCCGCAACGTATTCGGGAACAAAGGCCGGACTGGCCGAATGGACACGCGCGCTCCGGTTGGAGCTTGCCGACACGGGAGTTCGTTTTTCCACTATCTTCCCCGGATACGTCAGGGAAATTGGCATGTTCGCGAAGTTTGGAATGCGTTCCCCTTTGCTTGTAGGATCATGCACCCCTGCTCAGGTTGCGAAAGCGGTGGTTCATGCAATTGAAAAAGGGCGGGTCGAAAAGATTGTCAATTCACCTCCACTTCGCTACTCCTTCATGATAAATGAGTTGTCTCCGAGCATTGGCGATTGGATGATGCGTGTCTCCGGTCTTGCCGAGTTTCAGCGGCGAAAGGTCGGTAAATAAGGTCGCCTGACAAATCGATACAATTGCTCCCTTGAAGATTCCTGACTTACAATGTAACGTATACCAGCGGGGTGGTGTGCCGCACATTGTGCGGTGTTCAGGCTTGTATCCAAGATACAGAGAACCATTATTTCGCGTGGAGACACTATGCAAAGTCACGGGTGTCCGGTTAACTGTTAAA
>JAUSPK010000180.1 GCA_030655735.1 Syntrophales bacterium
ATCTCGAACTTTAAACATCGCTCAAGGTGGTCAAAATTCGGTTATCACAGATGGTCAAAATTCGGTTGACATTCCCAAAAAACTCCACTTGTTTTAAGAAGCGTAGCGTGGAGCCTCTGTGCCCCACCATCATGTTGCCCACAAAGGGGCAACGCTGTTTCGAAAAAGAAAAAGGGGGCGATTAAGCCCCCTTTTTCTGTCAAGCAACTGTGTTGGTGGTCAAGGTTGGAATGAGTCAAGAGCAGACTTGACCCCATTCCCTCCCTACGAAGCAGCCAAGGTATCGGTTGCAACACCGGTTGCGCCAGTGATAACATAGCGGCCAGTCAGATTTGCATGTGTAACCGTTATATCACCCGCAGCAGTCGCAGTACCCAACGCGATAGCTATTGAGACGCCTTTAGATGCCCTTACAGAGGTGTAAGTCGTTCCTGCGGCCTCAGACGCGATCGTTTCTGCAGGATTGGCGGTTCCTGGATTATCTGTCATGTACATAACTACGGCAGTATATGCATTTTTGGCATCCGACTTGCAAGCCGCCATGTAGCCTCTTGCCCTATACTGCGAGAACTGCGGGATGGCGATTGCCGCCAGGATACCGATAATCGCGATAACGATCATCAGCTCGATCAGTGTAAAACCCTTCTGATTCTTCTTTTCATTCAGTTTCATTAACATGGTTCTTGCCTCCTTGCTCTGATTTTTTATAATTTACGAGTTTCGATAGTTGCCTTCGCCATGATGAATCAGCAATGACCGTGCCAATTTGAATTTTTCCGACGCAATGCGCCCATTATTCTCAATAACTAAATGATATACTTGAAGATTTTAAGGTGACCCCCTTTCCCCCACCCAGGTGTCCCCTGTCGGCACGCCGGGAAAACCGGGCAACTTACACTTTTCATGCGTAATTTTCACGGTGAAACGGGTTAAAGAAGAAATGGGAGTGTGTAACTCTTCATCAGGAGGGAGGTTAAAACCTCCCCTACTGTCCAACGATACTCTGTCATTTCGAAGGAGTCTTCACGACTGAGAAATCTTAGATTTCTCCCTGTGGTCGAAATGACAGAATAATGGTCGAAATAACATTTCTTGATTGACACGATACTGCCGGCCTTGTCGGCCTTCAGTCTTTAGTCTTTTTCCGTCATGCCCAGTTTATCGAACCGGTATCGAAGGGAATCGAGACTTACCTTAAGGAGTTTTGCAGCCTTTGTCTTGGATCCTCCTGTCTTTTGAAGGGCCTTCTTCATGAGATCTCTCTCGAACGTTGCGACCTCTTCATTCAGGTCTATGCCCTCTTCGGGTATCTCGATATCATCGGCCGAAGGGAACGCCGCACCACCCGCCGCGGCCATCTCAAGATTTTCCGGCAGGATGATGTTGGTGGTTTCAAGGGCGACACTTCTCTCTATGATGTTCTCAAGTTCTCTGACATTTCCCGGGAAGGGATACTGGGTGAGCAGGCCCATGGCGTATGGCGATATCTTTTTAATTTCCTTGTTATATTCCCTAGAGTACTTCTCTATAAAATGATCGACAAGGAGGGGTATATCCTCTTTGCGCTCCCGCAGGGGAGGAACCTCTACAGGTATGACATTAAGGCGGTAAAACAGGTCTTCGCGAAAATCACCGCTTTTGACGCGTTCCTCCAGATTCTGGTTTGTGGCGGAGATGATCCTCACATCCACACTGATGTCCCGCGCACCCCCTATCCTTCTGAAGGTCTTTTCCTGGACCACCCTGAGGAGCTTGACCTGCAGGAGAGATGAAAGTTCGCCGATTTCGTCAAGGAAGATGGTCCCCGTGTGCGCTATCTCAAAAAGCCCCGCCTTATCGGCATACGCGCCGGTGAACGAACCCTTCATGTACCCGAACAGTTCGCTCTCCAGGAGATTCTCCGGTATCCCGCCACAATTAATGGGAACAAACGGACCATCCTTCCGGGAACTGTTTTCATGTATGGCCCGGGCGACCAGTTCCTTTCCCGTACCACTCTCGCCCAGAACAAGAACATTAGCGGCGGTCTCCGCCATCTTTTTGACGAGAGAGTATACTTTCAGCATCCCTTTGCTCTTCCCCGTCATTCTTCCAAAGGAGATAGAGCTTTTCACGTCCTTTATGAATTGAGCGTCCTCCTCGCTGGCCCCCTTTTTGCTCAGGGCGCCCTTGACCAGGATTTTCAGATCATTCGGTTCAAAATTCTTTTCAAGGTAATCATACGCCCCCTCCTTCATCGCAGCGACGGCGGTTTCCCCCGAGGCATAACCAGTAATCAGGATGGTCATGCTTTCCGGAGACACCTCTTTCAGGGACTTGATCAGGTCGACCCCATCCATCCCAGACATCTTCAGATCGGTAATGACAAGGTCAAACTTGCGTTTTCTGCTGAGGGTCAGGGCCTCCTTCCCGCCGGAAGCGGTATCAACATCATAGCCCTCCCTGGAAAGCATAATCTCAAGGTAGTCCCTCATTCCCTGGTCATCATCGACAACAAGAATTCTGGCCATCAAAATCCTCCTATTCTCCAGCCTGCCCGGCAATCGACAGGACAACGGTACACCGCGCCCCTTTGCCCAGTTCGCTCTCAATTCTGAACGTGCCTCCGTGACTTTCAACGATCCTGCCTACAATCGCGAGCCCGAGCCCCGTGCCTTTTTCTTTCGTTGTGTAGAACGGTTCGTGCACCTTGCTCATCTGTTTCTTTTCTATTCCGCAGCCGGTGTCGCTGACGGAGATCTCGAGGACCTCACGATTATCCTTATCAACATCCAGCCTTGTTTCGATTGTCAGCACCCCTCCATCCGGCATCGCCTGCAGGGCGTTCAATACGATATTCCACAGGGCCTGCCATATCTCCGTGCCGTTCCCATATACATCATTGTGCTCACACAGGTTTTTTACGATCTCAACATTTCCATTCCACCCCGGGGAAAAACGGACGGCCTCAATAATCTCTGGCACAATGTCTCCGACATCTATCGTAGCGAGATTGCGCTTATCCGGCCTGGCAAAAAGGAGAAAATTCCTCACGAGGTTCTCCATCTGATCCTTCCCCATAAGGATGATCTCCATCAGTTTCCTGTCCGATCCTTTCAGTTTGAGACCTTCCATCAGGAGCTTTGTGGAACCGCTGATCGACGCAAGGGGGCTTCTCAGTTCGTGCGCCAGGATCGCGGACATCTCACCCATAAGCGCCAGTTTCCTGTTTTTCTCGATTTCCCTCTCCATCTCCTTGACAGACGTAAGATCCTGGAATATGAATATCCGGCCTATGCCGTTTCCTTCCGGATCAATAAGGGGATATATCGAAAAACCCAGCGTTGCATCACCTCCATTTACTGATAAGGCGATCTCGAAACGCCCTGACGATGCAGCATTTCCTTCTTTTTCCCTGTCAATCACCTCGGAAAACCCGGGGAAAATATCGGCGACACTCCTGCCCATGGCATTGTAAGGGGTTATGCCGGTAATGACCTCAGCCGCCCTGTTAAAGGTCTTTATCCTCCCCCCAAGATCCACCGTTATGATCCCGGAACCCACGGATTCAATAATACTCTGGTGGAGTATATCGAGTTGGTCAAAGGCGCTTTCCTTATCCGAAAGGAGTGTCTTTGTCTTTTTTTCCCTCTCCACCAGGAAACTCGCCAGCAGGGCCACGATATAAAAGGAGACGATATGGGTGCATATCCGCAGGAAGACGGCCCCCGCCTCAAGGGTGTATTGGTATGCCCCGCTGTACAGCGGGTGAATAACACCATAGAACTCAAAATCTACCAGGAGTCCGTAGAGTATACCGCTGGCAGAGGCAACAAACAGCCCCCCTTTTTTTCCCAGGAACAGGACGGAATATATAATGATAAGGGGATACAGCGTGGAGTAGACGCTCTCTATCCCTCCTGTGACATACACAAGGACGGTGACCAGCAGGATATCGAACGAGCTCTGGATATACACATTTATGGGAATGTTTTTTATTGACTTCAGCAGGAAGACGTACACAATGGAGAGGAGATATGTTGTTGCTATTATGATATAGATCGCGTGGATGGACGCGACGGACAGCGAGCCAGGCATCCTGAACTGAACAATGGCAGCGATACCGAGCAAGAGCGACGCTATCGCAACCCTGAAGAGCATCAGTCGCTGCACCCGGGGGCCTATTTGTTCCTGCTGGTTGTCTTTCACGGAATCTCCTCTATATGCAACAGAGGTCGGGGGGCGGGGGTCGGACTCCGGTCCCTGATCCCTGATCCCTGATCCCTGAATGGTGAACACCGCCTATGCGAAGACCCGTCATCCCCCTGCTCATAGCGCTCATCACGGGAATAACCATCGGAAGTATCGCGAGCATACCCAACGGCGTGGCTCTCCCGGCACTTGCGGCAGTCCTTGCAGCGCTGCTCTTCCTGGCTGCCTCGGGCAAAAAGGGCCTTGTCTTCTCCTGCCTGCTTATATCTCTGTTTTTGCTGGGCATCCTCAACATAAATCTGTATCTTCATCCACACTGGGGCAGGGACGATATAACGCGCCACGCGGGGAAGGATCGGCTGACCGTTGAAGGGCTGGTGTGCGCCACTCCCCGGATAGTGGGCGAAAAGACACGTCTTGTCATCAGCGCCTCACGGATAATCCGAGACGGAATAGCCGTTCCCGTGAAGGGAAAGATACTCCTCTCCGTCAAAGATAGCAATACCGTATTCAACTACGGCAATTATATCAGGGCCCGGACAAAACTGAAAGGGCCGCACAACTTCAACAATCCCGGGGGCTTTGACTACGAAAGATATCTCCTCTACCGGGGAATCAGCCTTCGCGGGTATGTCAGCAGGCCTTCGGACATCGTTATCATCCGGGAGAGCGCCGGAGATTATCTCAGGACGCGGATAGAGAGATACCGCTCGCTCCTCAGGGGACTTATCCGGGAGAGTGCCCCCTCCCCTGAGGGCGGTGTGCTGCAGGCATTGCTACTGGGAGAGAAGGAGGGAATTCCGGAGGACATCATCAGGGATTTCAATCGGGCGGGGGTCTCCCACATCCTTGCCATATCGGGGCTTCATGTGGGGATCATAGCCTTTATCTCGTTCGCTATCATCAAAATCATAATGCGGTCTTCCGAGTACCTGCTCTTGAGATTCAATATCTTCAAGGTATCCGCCCTGCTTTCCGTCATACCGGTCATCGGGTACGCCTTCATCGCGGGTCTTCGCATATCGACCATACGGGCCGCCATCATGATACTCTGCTATCTCACCGCGCTCCTTGCCGGGAGGGGACGCGATCTTTTGAACATACTGGCATTTGCCGCGTTTCTGATTCTCGTCATAAACCCCGCGTCCCTCTTCGACGTCTCGTTCCAGCTCTCCTTTACGGCGGTCGCCGCCATACTGCTCGCAGTCCCGGCGCTCGGCAGCATGATCCCGAAACCAGACGGAGGGGGAATCCTCAGAAGGGGCATGACCTCCGTTCTGCTCTTTACCCTGGTCAGTCTCGCCGCCGTGATCGGCACCGCCCCCCTAATCGCGCTCTATTTCAACCGGATCTCAACCATTGCGCTCCTCTCCAACCTGTTTGCCATACCGATCATAGGGTTTGCCGCCCTCCCGGTGGGGATGCTGCTCATCGTGACGGCCCCCTTCGCTCCGGTCGCACCGGTACTCATAACGGTTGCCTCCTTCTTTATCCAAATCGCCATTTCCATTATCGGTTTTCTGTCGTCATTCCCCTTTTCGAGTCTCGCTGTGACAACACCGACGCTTCCGGAAATCTTTTTCTATTACCTTTGTGTCCTTACAGGGATACGGATGATAACTGTGTGGAGATCGAAAGAAAACGGGGTGTCCGGCGACTCAAAAAGGGATATTCCCCCGTCCGCGATCGGGCGTCTCAAAGACCTGTACCGGGTCAAGGAGCGAAACCTGCTGGCACTCTCCCTGGGCTTGATCGCCCTGTTCTTCGTCGCCGATGCCTTCTACACGAACCTGCGCGCCGCCGGGAGTAGACACATCGAGATGACGTTCATCGATGTGGGGCAGGGAAGCTCCACACTGATACGGTTTCCCGGAGGACCTGTCATGCTGGTGGACGGCGGCGGGTTCTACGACAAGAGCTTCGATCTGGGAAAATACGTGGTGGCGCCCTACCTGTGGCGCGAAAAGATAAAAAAGATAGACATCATGGTCCTCACGCATCCCGACCAGGACCATGTCGGCGGTCTCCCCTTCATAGTCGAAAACTTTGAGGTGGGGGAGATCTGGTCAAACGGCCAGGAATCGGAAAACGAGTCCTGGCGGAGGCTCCTGGAGGTCATCGGGAGAAAGGGCATCCCTCATCGGATCATCGGCACGAACACACAGGAGCGGATAATCGGAGGCGCCTCCATCAGGATACTGAACCCGGCACGACCAGCATCTGGGAGGGGATTTTCCTTTCCGGACTTCGATTGCAACAACAACGGGGTGGTCATGAAGATAACCTTCGGCAGGAGGAGCATCCTCCTCCCCGCCGACATATCGGGCCCCGCCGAGGCGGAGCTTGTCGCCTCCGGCCATGACCTGGAGGCCGACATCCTGATGGCGCCCCACCACGGAGGACATACCTCCAGCACCGCGCCCTTCCTCAGGGCGGTCCGGCCCAAAATCGCAGTCATAAGCTGCGGCCCCGGCAACGTCTTCGGTTTTCCCAACCAGGATGTGCTTGACAGATACGTAAAAGCGGGGATAAGAATTCTGAGAACAGACAAAAACGGCGCAATAACCATACGAACAGATGGAGAAAATATGGAAGTCAGAGATCAGGGGCCGGAAGCCGGTAAATAGTGATGCATTCCCACGCAGGAGCGTGGGAATGCATACCAAACAAGCAACGAGGAACAAACAATAAGCAAATGTACCCCTATTTGTTGAGCTATTACGATTTTTCTTGACAATGAATCCCATACTGGAATATGTGAAATCGTTCGTAAAGGAACAGAAGCATGGAAGAAAAAATGGGGCAAAGAAAAATATATAAACCGAGGCCAGGGACATTAATATTTTGCGGAAACTCGAGACTGCCCGAGAATGTCACCGCAAAACATGTATTTGGATTTTTTTCGGTTGAGCTTGAAGTCGACCCCGCGGATTTCAAGATTATAGATGCCTCCTGTACGCTGTTGCCGTCGCTGGGAGAGAAAGTATTGCTGAATGCGCTGGTAGGGTATGAGGTTG
>JAUSPK010000193.1 GCA_030655735.1 Syntrophales bacterium
CCGGCGCCTGGTGGGGGAGGGACTGCATTATCTTGATATGTTCTCCATTGGGGATCGTAGGATCAAAGATGGGCCCGTCGGTTCCGAAGAGGATCTTGTCGCACCCGGCCTTGTCGATGACCTCCCTCAGCTCCCTGCAGAAGAGGGGAAAGTTTCGCTTCGCCATGGTCTGCCACTCGGCCATATCGCCGTAGAGACGTGGTTGAAGGTAGGCCAGCCCCGCCCAGTCGCGCCACCAGTACTGCCCCATGTGAGCGGCGATAACGGTGAGATCGGGGAAATCCGCGGCGAGCGGGTCCAGGAGCAGGGGACGGGCATAGGTGCCCCCTTTCCCCGGCGGTATGATGGGCCCGGTATGAATCAGAACGATACCCCCGGCCTCTTGGACGATCTCGTAGAGCCGGTAGGCCTCAGGATCGGCGGGATAGTACCCGTGGTCGGGGTGGAGCTTAAGGCCCTTCAGACCATAGTCATCGAGACAGCGGCGCAGGAGAATCTCCGCCTCGGGGCGCCGGGGATCAACCCCGGCCAGGCCGATGAATCGGTCCGGGTGGCGCCTGGCGATCTCCCCCGTCTGTTGGTTGACGATGTCCGCCCATTCCCAAGTGCTGCCCTTGATAGCAGCATTGTCCACGGCGCAGAAAACGGTAACATCAATGCCAGCGGCGTCCATCTTCTTCAGCAGCTTTTCGCCGGTGGGGTCGGCAAAATCGCGGTGCACCTGCTTGGCCAGCGTCTCAAAATCAAGATCCATCCCCAGCTTTTTCGCTGTTTCGAAGGTCCATTGGGCAAGGACGCGAGCCGTGCCCCTCCCCAGGCGGTGCATCATGTGGTAGTGGGTATCAATAATCATCGGTGCCGTTTCCCCCTGTGTTTGGTTGTCCATCCCTTTTGAAGGATTCGTATGGTACGAACCCGGCGGGGGAAAGTCAAGAAGAGATGATTGGGAAGTTGACAGGGGAAAAACTCTTCACTATACTCCCTCTCGCAGAGGGGATAATTTCTGACGGCAGTTCATTTTCAACAAAGGAGGGAATGGTGAATGGAAGCAACGTTTGACCTCAAGGGGAAGGTCGCAATCGTTACCGGCGGGGGCAGGGGAATCGGACGCGCCATTGCGCTGGGACTGGCGGGAGCGGGGGCTTCCGTTGTTATTGCCGGCAGGACGGTTGAGCAGCTCGATTCAGTGGCCAAGGAGATCGCCGCGCTGGGCGGAAAGGCGCTCACCGTTGTGACGGACCTGACGGAACAAGATCAGATCAATAACCTCGTCGAGGAGACGGTCAAGAGGTTCGGCAGGATCGACATCCTCGTGAACAACGCGGCCCGGAGTTTTCTGAGAAGTCTCCTGGACCTGCGTGAAGATGGGTGGGACAAGGTCTTCGACACCAATGTAAAGGCTGCCTGGCTTCTGAGCCGCGCCGCAGCGCGCGTCATGATCGAACAGAAGGGGGGGCGGATCATCAACATCACCACGGTGGGGGCCGAGAAGGCGGAGCTGGGAATGGCCGCGTACGGCTGCAGCAAGGCGGCGCTGAAGATGCTTACCCGGTGCATGGCCCGTGAGTGGGCACCCTTCGGGATTCTCGTCAATGCCGTTGGTCCGGGTCTCACGCGGACGGATTTCAGCAAGCCCATCTGGTCAAACCCCGACATCGCGAAGCACGTCGAATCCCTGCTTCCCATGGGCCGCCTGGCGGAACCGGAAGAGATCGTCGGGTCCGTGCTCTTCCTGGCCTCCGACCTGGCCAATTATATTACCGGTCATTCCATCTATGTCGATGGGGGGGCGCTGACGACATAAACGGACATCATTTTTGGGGCATGGAACTGTGCCGGATCACTCATTTTTTCAGGAGAGTAGCCGTGAGGGGTATTTTCGGCAATCCTTAACATGTCGATATTATGGTGGTGTTGAGCCAATCAAGGAATGTCATTTCGACGCAGGGAGAAATCTTAGATTTCCCCCTGACGGGTGCTATAGCTCGTCGTGAAGACTCCTTCGAAATGACAGAGTATCGTTGACATGGCAGCAGTGTGGTGCTTCTTATGGGAATTGTGTTGAACCTGGATTTGAGGAGGATAGTACATGACGTGTGTTGAACAGAAGCTTCAATATGCCGATCGCTTTGATCGGATTTTTCACCCTGAACATCTGGCGATCGTCGGTGTGTCGGCGAAGGGATTCGGCTTTGGTGGCGGTATCCTGATGTCGCTTCGGCAGATAGGGTTCAAGGGGACAATATACCCGGTGAATTCACGGGGGGGTGAGATTGCCGGGATGAAGATATATAAAGGCGTGGACGAGATTCCCACCCGAATAGACTTTGCCATTATAGCGGTTCCTGCCGAGGCCGTCCCCGATGCCCTCGATGCCTGCAGGAAAAAGGGGGCCGCGGGAGCCGAGGTTCTCTCGGCCGGTTTCAGCGAACTGGGTACCCCCGAGGGTATTGCCCTGGAGGAGCGGATCAGGGAGGCCGCCGGAAGGGGTATCAGGGTTGTCGGCCCCAACTGCTTCGGTATTTACTGCCCCCGCAGCGGCCTGACCCTGCTGCCGGGCCCCGATCTCTCGAGGGAGAG
>JAUSPK010000212.1 GCA_030655735.1 Syntrophales bacterium
TTTGTTATGGTTACTTTCTTGACATAGTGCTGCTGGGGATTCGATACGGTGTGAGAAACAGTCACGCTCAGGGTGTGGGAGTCAGAATCGTAGGTCAATGTGACATCCTTCGGGCTGTGCGCCTGGGCCGCGATGGGCCACAGGTAGAGGGTCAGAAAGGACAGGAGGATACAGAGGATATACGCCTGAGGAACTGCTCGGTTACAAGACATGGTGGAACCTCCTTTTTTATGTAGGGTTGATTGATGTTCCCTTTGTTCCGTCAGCCGCCCGCTGTCTGCGGAAAGGCGGCATTACTGTATAGATACTCCACCCTTTCCTTATGCTTTATCTCTTCATTGGCTATCCTGAGGAGCATTGTTTTCGCCTCGCCATCCGGGTGCAGATCGGCGAGTGCCCGGTAGAAATGGTATGACTTGAGTTCTCTGTGTGCCGCGACAAGATACACCTCCGAGCTGTTCATGTCCCCTGTGATGTCCGGTTCTTCAAGATGTTCGGCTATCTTGTAATTGACGACATCGGCCAGACGCAATGAATCGGATTCATAGCGGCCGTCGCGGTAGCCCACCAGAAACTCCCTGTGCTTTTGCTCTTCGCCCGCGAGAAAAGCCAGCGTGCCCTTGATGCCAGGGTCCTCAACCCGGCCTGCCAGGCCCCGATAAAAGTCATAGGCCTCTATCTCTCTGTCGATTGCGATGTCGATGAGACTTTCCAGTTTTTTTTCCTTCATCTCTGATCCTCCATCGAAAACAGGTTGTTTGCATGAATCGCAGGCCAACGATTGTAGGATTACTGGCCGGCAGACCGGAAAGAGGGAGGGGGAGAGAGTCAGGAGGAATGGGTAACGCTGAAGAGGATGTTGTCTTTGAGTTGGAGTGTTGTGTCAGTTTGATACAGTATGTCCTAGTGTGTCAGGTCGGTAAAGTATGACAAAAAGGGAGTTTTATGTCAAGCCGGAGTCCATAAAAAATGCCCGGGGGGTTCCCCCCAGGCATTGACGTCTGTAACAACGAGGGCTGTCCTGATGCCTATTTGTCCTTGTCGACTTCCTCGAAATCGGCATCCACCACGTCGTCGTCGGCCTTTGCCGATTCGGCCTGGGCGCCTTCTTCCGGAGCGCCGCCCGCGCCCGCCTCTTGCTTGGCGGTTGCCTTTGCGTATATGGCCTCCGCCAGTTTGTGCGATGCCTGGGTTGCTTCCTCATGGGCGGCCTTTATGGCGTCGATGTCATCCCCCTCCATGGCCGTCTTGAGTTTGGCTATGGACTCTTCTATCTTGGTCTTCTGGTCGGCGTCTATCTGATCTCCCATATCTTTCAGGTTCTTTTCAACACCATATATCATTGAATCAGCCTGATTCTTCAGTTCGATCAGCTCCCGTTTCTTCTTGTCCTCTTCCTCATGGGCCTCACCTTCCTTGACCAGATTGTTGATCTCTTCTTCGGAAAGGCCGCTCGAAGCGGTGATCTTGATGCTCTGCTCCTGCCCCGTGCCGAGATCCTTTGCGGATACATGGACGATGCCGTTGGCGTCGATATCGAAGGTGACGTCGATCTGCGGCAGGCCTCTGGGTGCCGCCGGAATGCCGGTCAGTTCAAATCTGCCCAGCGTCCTGTTGTCCGACGCCATGGAGCGTTCTCCCTGCAGGACATGGATACTCACCGCCGGCTGGTTGTCCGCGGCCGTGGAGAATGTCTGGCTCTTCTTGGTCGGGATGGTGGCATTCTTCTCGATCAGCTTTGTCATGACACCTCCCAGGGTCTCGATGCCGAGGGACAGGGGCGTCACATCCAGAAGGAGGACGTCCTTCACGTCACCGGCCAGCACGCCGCCCTGGATGGCGGCTCCCACCGCAACCACCTCATCGGGATTGACTCCCTTGTTGGGCTCCTTGCCGAATATCTCTTTGACCTTCTGCTGGACGCGGGGCATGCGGGTCATTCCCCCGACGAGGATGACCTCGCTGATGTCCGAAGATCTCAGACCGGAATCCTTCATCGCGGTTTTGCAGGGAGCATCGAGCTTGTCTATCAGGTCGGAGACGAGCATCTCAAGCTTCGCTCTGGTCAGCTTCATGTTGAGGTGCTTGGGCCCGGAAGCGTCGGCCGTGACGAAGGGGAGGTTGATGTCTGTCTCCATGGCTGTGGAGAGTTCCATCTTTGCCTTCTCCGCCGCCTCCTTGATGCGCTGGAGGGCCATCTTGTCTGTTCTCAGATCAATCCCCTGATCCTTCTTGAACTCGTCCGCTATGTAGTCGATCAGTTTCTGGTCGAAGTCTTCACCCCCCAGGTGGGTGTCGCCGTTGGTCGATTTGACCTCAAAGACGCCGCCCCCCAGTTCCAGGATGGAGATATCAAAGGTTCCCCCGCCCAGATCGAAGACCGCTATCTTCTCGTCCGCCTTTTTGTCGAGGCCGTAGGCAAGGGCCGCCGCGGTTGGCTCATTGATTATCCGCAAGACGTTCAGCCCCGCGATCTTTCCGGCATCCTTCGTCGCCTGTCTCTGTGAGTCATTGAAATAGGCGGGAACCGTGATTACCGCGTCGGTCACCTTCTCTCCAAGGTAGTCTTCCGCGGTCTGTTTCATTTTTACCAGTATCATCGAGGAGATCTCCGGTGTACTGTAGTCCTTCCCCCTGACCGTTATCTGGGCGTCGCTGTTCTTCGCCTTTGTGATTTTGAAGGGGCTGATGGTGATGTCGTACTGGACCTCCTTTGACGAAAACTTCCGCCCTATTAGTCTCTTGACCGCGTAAACGGTGTTTTCCGGGTTGGTAACCGCCTGGCGCTTGGCGGCCTGCCCGACCAGCCGTTCGCCGCTTTCCGTGAAAGCGATCACGGACGGTGTGGTCCTGTTTCCCTCCTGGTTTGCTATGACAAGCGGGTCGCCTCCTTCCATGACGGCGACACACGAGTTTGTTGTTCCTAAGTCAATCCCTATAATTTTACCCATTGTAGTGATACCTCCTAATTATAGTATTCTATTTATTTATATGCTTCGAGATGGATACCTTGGACGGTCGGAGCAACCTGCCGTTCAACAGGTATCCCGTTTCAAATTCTTCCGCGACCTTGTTATCCTGTTCTTTTTCTCCCTCTACCTGCATGAGTGCTTCGTGAAAGTTGGGGTCGAAATCTTTGCCCACGGCATCTATCTTGGTGGCGCCGTGCTTACCGAGTACGGAGATAACGGTGTCGCGGATCAGCCTGAGCCCGTCCACGAATGCCTCAAAATCTCCCGATTCGGTCGCCTGCCCCAGGGCCCTCTCCATGCTGTCCAACGTCGGCAGGATATCCTTGAGCAGGTTTTCATTCGCGTATTTTATGAAGTCCTGGCGGTCCCGTGCCGCCCGTTTTTTGTAATTTTCGAACTCGGCGGCGGCGCGCAGATAGCTGTTGTAGTTTTCTGACGCCTCCTTCTCGACCTCTTCCAGTCGTGCGATCAGTTCCTTTTTTGAGGTCGGCTTTGGAGCGGTGTCCCGCTTCTCCACGCTGCCCTGAGTCTCTTCCGTATGTTTCCTGTCTTCACCCAGCTCTTCTGCCATTATGCTATGCGTTTCCTTTATTCTTCAGGAGTCATTTCCCGGTTTTTTGAACAGCCTGTAGTCCACCATCTCACATATGACATGCCCTGCCGTAATGTGCGCTTCCTGGATACGGGGCGTACTGTTGGAGGAAACGTTAAGGCAAAGGTCTGCTATCCCTGCAATCTTTCCCCCGTCTTTTCCCGTGAATGCGATAGTTGACATCCCCAGCTTGCTTGCGACTTCAAAGGCCTTCACCACATTGGGGGAGGAACCGCTGGTGCTGATCCCCCACGCCACGTCCCCCTCACGCCCTATAGCCCGCACTTGTTTGGAGAAGATCTCCGAGAAATCATAGTCATTGGCGATGCTCGTTATCACGGATGTATCCGTGCTCAGCGCGATTGCCGGGAGGGGGGGTCGTTCGATAAGAAACCTGTTGATAAATTCCGCCGCAATGTGCTGTGCATCCGCGGCGCTCCCTCCGTTTCCGAAGAGGAGGATCTTATTGCCTCCGTTCAGGGCCTGCGTTATGACATCGACCGCCTTGACCAGCCGGGAGAGATTTTCATTCACGAAAACCTCTTTCACGCGGCTGCTTTCCCGAAATGCCCGTATGATTATGTCTTCAATATCTTCCACGTTTCCCCTACCTTTTATGTCCTGAAAAGTAATATATGAATCACCCCTCCATATGTCAAGGAAGGGACGTGACTTAATTGGAAAAATGGGATTGAAAGAATACAGGAGACGTGTTAGAGATTCCTTCCACATTCAGTAAGGGAGATTGGCATGAATAGAAAGTACAATCCCGGGAAAATAGAGGAAAAATGGCAGAGATACTGGGAGAATGAAAAGACCTTCAAGGCGAGCGAAGAGGGCGCGAAGAAAAAATATTATCTCCTGGAGATGTTTCCCTATCCTTCCGGACGAATCCATATGGGGCATGTGAGAAACTATACCATCGGCGATGTGGTGGCACGGTACAAGAAGATGTCCGGATATAACGTGCTGCATCCCATCGGATGGGATTCCTTCGGCATGCCCGCCGAGAATGCCGCCATCGAACACGGAATACCCCCCGCGAAGTGGACAAACGAGAACATCGACTCCATGAAGAAACAGCTCAAGAGGATGGGGTTCAGCTATGACTGGGACCGGGAGATATCCACCTGTGAACCGGAATACTACCGGTGGGAGCAGCTCTTCTTCCTCTGGATGTACGAAAAGGGTCTCGCCTACAAGAAGGGGGGGAGCGTCAACTGGTGCCCCACCTGCAAGACCGTCCTGGCGAACGAACAGGTGGAGGCCGGCCTTTGCTGGCGGTGCGACAGCGAAGTTACCGAACAGTATTTTGACCAGTGGTTCTTCCGGATCACCTCTTATGTGGAGGAGCTTCTGGAGTACTGCGACAAGCTCCCCGGCTGGCCCGAGAGGGTCCTCACGATGCAGCGAAACTGGATCGGCAAGAGCCACGGGTGCGAACTCGTCTTCCCCATGGCTGATTCCGATGATGTCATCAAGGTCTTTACCACCCGGCAGGACACGATATTCGGCGCCACCTTCATGCTGATAGCGGCGGAGCACCCGCTGGTGATGGAGCTTGCGAAGGGAAAGCCCGTGGAGCAGGATGTCAGGGCCTTTGTCGAGCGCGTCAAGAAACAGGACAAGATGATGCGGACCTCCGATTATTATGAGAAGGAGGGTGTCTTCCTGGATGCCTTCTGTCTCAACCCGGCGACGAACAAAAAGATGCCGATCTACGCCGCGAACTTTGTCCTGGCGGACTACGGGACGGGTTGTGTCATGGCGGTTCCCACGCATGATCAGCGGGACTTTGAGTTTGCCGAAAAATACGGGCTTGAAAAGATCGTGGTGATCCAGAATCCCGATAACCCGCTGGATGCCGAGACCATGACCGAGGCCTATGTGGATGAGGGGATCCTTGTCAATTCCGGAAAATTTGACGGGATGAAAAACCTGCAGGCCCTCGAGGACATCGCACAGTACCTGGAGTCGGCAGGCAGAGGGAAAAAGACCATCGAGTATCGCCTGAGGGACTGGGGCATATCCCGGCAGCGCTACTGGGGGACGCCCATCCCGGTCATCAACTGCGGAAAGTGCGGGGTCGTCCCCGTCCCCGAAGAGGACCTTCCTGTTGTCCTGCCGAAGGACGTGGCATTGACGGGTGAAGGGGATTCCCCGCTCGGGAAGATTGACTCATTCATAAACGTCGCCTGCCCGAACTGCGGAGGGGCGGCAAAGAGGGAGACGGACACCTTTGACACCTTTGTCGAGTCCTCATGGTACTTTCATCGCTTCTGCTCAGCGGATTGTGCCGAAAAGCCGGGTCTCGACCGGGCGAAGGTGGATTACTGGATGCCCGTCGACCAGTATATCGGCGGAATCGAACACGCTATCCTGCACCTCCTGTACGCCCGGTTCTACACGAAGATGCTCAGGGATTTCGGTGTGGTCGGTGTGGACGAACCCTTTGCCAACCTGCTGACCCAGGGGATGGTCTGCAAGGAGACGATGAGGTGCGGAACCCACGGCTATCTCCTTCCCGAAGAGGTCACAGATGGAAAGTGTGTGCACTGCGAGTGTGAGGTGACGATAGGGAAGACCGAGAAGATGTCGAAGTCCCTGAAGAATGTTGTCGATCCCAATTATATTATCGATGAGTACGGTGCGGACACGGCGCGGATATTCTGCCTCTTCGCCGCGCCCCCCGAGAGGGACCTGGAATGGAGCGACCAAGGGGTTGACGGCTCCTTCCGCTTTCTCAGCAGGGTGTGGCGTATCGTCGTGGATTATCTCGATGATATACGGGATGTGACACCCTTTGCCGGCGGGGAGGAACTTGACGGTGATCTGAAGATCCTGAGGAGAAAGACCCACCAGACCATCAAGAAGGTGACGACCGATATCGAAGACCGGTTCCACTTCAACACAGCGATCAGCGCGGTGATGGAACTGGTGAACACCCTCTATCAGACGAAGCGCCCGAGGGCGGAGGATGCCAAGGCCCTCTCCGTGATACGCGAAACGTTAGAGGACATCATCATTCTCCTGTCACCGATCGTGCCGCATATGACTGAGGAGCTCTGGGAGATGGTCGGTGCAAAGCAGCAGCTCTCCGGCACCCCATGGCCCTCTTTTGACGAGGCGGTTGCCGCGGAGGAAGAGATAACGATTGTTGTTCAGGTCAACGGAAAGGTGCGGAGTCGGATACAGGTTGCCGCATCTGAGTCCGATGAAACGATCAAGGAACTCGCTCTGAATGACGGGAAGATCAAACAGTTTGTAGGGGACAAGCAGGTGATCAAGGAGATCTATGTCCCGAAAAAACTGGTCAATATTGTCGTTAAGTAGTAGTAAGAATACGTGGTGTTTCAGGAACAGGTTTTTACGGGGTTTGAACGAGAGGGTTTCTCATGAAAAGAAAGTGGATCATACCGGTTGTGCTGGCGCTCTTCTGCATGGGATGCGGGTATCATTTTGCGCCGGGCGGGGAGAATGTCGATGCCGGTATACAGAAGATTTTCATCGGAGCGTTTTCCAACAGCACGAGCGAAGCGAATGTTGAAAACTATGTGAGAAACGCATTCTTCAGCCGTTTCAGGAGGGGGAGCAGATTCACGCCGGTCGCAAGCATGGATGAGGCGGACGCGTCCCTGACGGGGAAGATAGTGGGTATTACCACATCTCATCTTGCCTACAGCAGCAGTGACCTGGCCAAAGAGGATCGCGTTGAAATGGCCCTGGAGGTGGTGTTTAAGAGAACCGACAACGGCGAGGTTATCTGGATGAACGCCGGCCTCTCGGGGAGAGAGGCCTATGCGGTGGCAGTCAGTACGACCACGACCGCTACAAATAAAGAAAATGCCATCAAGAAACTGTCGGTTGATATGGCCGACAAGGCCTACCGGAATATGCTGTCGGGATTCTGATGTTATCCCAGAGCGTTTACCTTCTTCGTCAGTCGTGATATCTTACGTGCGGCTGTCTTCTTATGGAATATTCCCTTGGCGGATGCCTTGGCGATTACCTTCGTTGTGTTAAACAGTACCTCGCGTGACTTTTCTGCGTCTTTTCCCTCAACGGACGTGAGTGTCGCCTTGACGGCCGTCTTGACGCGGGACCTCGCGGAGGCGTTTCTCATCCGTCTCTTTTCACTTTGCCTGGCCCTTTTTTCCGCGGACTTATGGTTTGCCAAAAATATCTCCTCCCTCATGAAGTTTTGAAAGAAACTCCCTATAGTACTTTACGGTTCATGTCAAGCCAAAAACTGTGGCCGGTCGGTATGTGAAAAAGGGTTGCTTTGTTATCCCCACTTATGGCACAAGGTGAAAATTCACAGTTCCAACGGAGGGGGACTCTTATTTGAAGACAAGGATAGGTACCTTGCTCATCGCGGTGATGGCGGCGTGTCTGATTGCCACGTGCGTGTATGGGCGTGACGACTTTCCGAGACCCGTGGGCGCCGTCAACGATTTTGCGGGTGTCCTTTCCCCACGCGTCGCGCGGTCCATGGAGTCTCTTGCACGGGAGGTTCTTGAAAAAACGAGGACTTCAGTTGTGGTGGTCACCCTGAAGGAGATCGGTGGGGATGATCCCGGCGATTACGCGAACCGGCTGTATGAGGCGTGGGGTATCGGCGTGAAGGGGGAGGACAAGGGGGTCCTGATATTCCTTGCCGTGCAGGAGAGACGGATCAGGATTGAAACGGGATACGGTGTTGAGGGGATACTCCCGGACGGTCTCGTGGGAGATATCCTGGACCGGAACGTGATCCCCTATCTCAAAAAGGGTGATTACGACAGCGGCCTGTCAAGCGCGATGGTTGCCGTATCATCGGTCATCGCGAAGGACGCGGGCGTGTCCCTGACCGGGGCGCCGCAGACGCGCCGACAACCGGCATCACAACAGAAAAAGGGGAGCAGCCTCTTCTCCCTTATCATGCTCTTTATTGTCATGTCCCTGCTCCTGGGCACCCGGCAGGGCAGGCGAATGCTTCCCTTCATACTCCTTATGCTCCTGATGGGCGGCAGAAGAGGCGGCGGAGGTTTCGGAGGTTTCGGCGGCGGCTTCGGAGGTTTCGGCGGCGGCATGAGCGGCGGCGGCGGCGCGGGACGGGGATTTTAACCCTTTTTTAGTATCGCGGAGGAAGTGAGAAAGATGGCAAGAATAGAGAAACCGGAAGAGATATTTCCCGATATCACCGGAGCTTACGGGGATATCTACGGGGATGGCCTCATATCAGTTATCCTGTACGGGAGCGCGGCGGGGGGAGATTACCGGCCGGGGAAGTCGGACCTGAACTTTCTGATCGTTCTTTCCGAAGAGGCCATAGATCATCTCGACAGAGCGCTTGAAACGGTTTCCCGGTGGCGCAAAAAGGGCGTGGCCACCCCGCTGTTCATGACAAAATCGTACATTGCCTCCTCACTCGATTCGTACCCGCTCGAATTCCTCAATATGCAGAAGGGGCATCTCCTCGTGTACGGCGAGGATGTACTGAAGGACATATCCTTCGAGCCGGAGCACCTGCGGCTCCAGTGCGAACGTGAAATCAAGGGCAAATTACTCCTCCTGAGGGAGCGATTTCTGGAAACGGAGGGGAAGGCCCGAAGGGTGCAGGAACTGATAGCGGAGTCGATAACCGCCTTTATCTCTATCTTCGGAGGGCTCTTGTACCTCAAGGGCACGGAGATCCCTTCTTCCAGGCGGGAGATTGTGGAGGCGCTAGCCCGTGAGCTTCCGGTTGACGTAGATGTCTTTATGCGTTGCCTGGACGTAAAGGAAGGGAACAAAAAGGTCGCTTCCTCCGAGATACAGGATGTCTTTATGGCGTATCTGGTGGAGGTGAGAAGATTGTGGGGGTTTGTCGACGAACTGGAGTAAGAAAAAATCTCTGAACAACCTGATCCCGATAAACGGGATAATTTCGTAACTTACCAAGGAGGAGTATACAGATGACAAAGGGCAAAAGGAATCTTTTGATCGCGGTGGGGGTGATCGTTTTGGTCCTGCTGATGTTCTATTCCGGCATCAAAGGGACATATAATAGTTTTGTTGCCCTTGACGAGGGGGTAAAGGCATCGTGGGCACAGGTGGAAAATCAGCTGCAGAGGCGCTACGACCTGATTCCCAACCTTGTGGAGACGGTAAAGGGTTTTGCCGCTCAGGAAAAAGAGGTCTTCATCGGTGTGACCGAGGCCCGGTCCAAGGTGGGGGGGGCGAAGAGCATCCCCGACAAGATAGCGGCAAACAACCAGCTGACGGGTGCCTTAAGCAGGCTGCTCGTCACCGTCGAGCGCTATCCCGATATCAAGTCGAACCAGAACTTTATCAGGCTTCAGGACGAACTGGCCGGAACGGAGAACCGGATAGCCGTCGAGAGGAGACGCTATAATGAGAGTGTGAGGGGCTATAACGTCCGAATCAGGGTTTTCCCGGCCAACGTGCTGGCGGGGATGTTCGGATTCACGAAGGCGGAGTTCTTCGAGGTTCCCGAATCCGCTCAGGCGGCCCCGGAGGTTAAGTTTTAGGGGGCGGTATATGCAGGACATGAATTCGGTGTGCCTATGAAGGTAGCCATTATCGCTCCGCCATACCCCCTTGAGGAGGCCCCGGCGCCTCCGCTGGGGGTTTCTTACGTGGCGGCCGCGTTTGAGGCGGCCGGTTGCCGGGTGAGGATTATCGACTATATCGTGTCGAGGTATACCCCGGAGAAGCTTAAACGGGAGCTGGACGCCTTCGAGCCCGACGTCGTCGGTTCCACATCGGTCACTATGAACTTTCCCATGGCCGCGGATATCATACGGACCGCCAAGAGACACCGGCCCTCCATTCTTACCATCATGGGCGGTCCCCATGTATCGTTCGATGCCGCGCGTACCCTTCAGACATATCCTGAGATAGACCTCCTGGTCCTGGGCGAAGGCGAGGAAACCATCATGGAACTGGTCCCCGGCCTCACTGACCGCTCCAAGTGGCCCGGTATCAAGGGGATCGCGTTCACGCGGGACGGTACAATCGTTGTTACCGAACCGAGAGAGCTGACAGACGATCTTGATTCCATCCCTCTGCCAGCGCGCCACCTGCTCCCCCTGTCGAGATACCGGGCACTCGGGTTTCCGGTCAGCATCATCACGAGCCGGGGGTGTCCGAATGCCTGCATATTCTGCCTGGGAAGACGCATGGTGGGCAAAAAGGTCCGCTACCGGAAGGTGGAACATGTCATGGACGAGATAGAACAGATCTTGTCGTATGGCATCTCCCGGATCAATGTGGCCGACGACCTGTTCACCTCGAACAAGGCTCGGGTGCGCGAGGTGTGCGCACAGATCCTGGCGCGCGGGCTCGCCTTCAAGTGGAGCGCCTTCGCGCGCGTCAATACGGTTGACCGGGAGATTCTCGAACTGATGCGCGATACCGGATGCGACGCGATCAGCTTCGGCATAGAGTCCGGAAATCCGGAGATGCTCAGGCGCGTAAAGAAGGGGATCACCCTCGATCAGGCACGAAATGCGGTCAGGCTGTGCAAGGAGGTGGGAATCCTGGCCCATGCGTCCTTTATGGTGGGCCTCCCCGGAGAGTCGCCGGAGTCCCTCAGAGACACGCGGGAATTTTCAAAAAGCCTGGGGATAGTCTACGGCTATCACTTTCTCTCTCCCTTTCCCGGAACCGACGTGCGTGAAAAGATCGAGGGATACGACCTTGAAATCCTCACCGACGACTGGACGCGGTATGACGCGAACAGCGCCATCGTCAGGACATCAAAGCTCTCCCCCGAAGAGATGGAGGCATTCGTGGCGGTGCTTGATCAGGAAATAACTGAAAAATGGGAAAAGCAGGTGCGCGATTACCGGGAAGGACGGGGATTGCCGGAAGACAACCTACGGGTCGGGGGGCACTTCAGGATGCAGCTTGTCTACCGGCTCCTGTCCGAGGACCTGATCGAGACACACGGCCATCTCCCCGTGGACCATCCCTCCGGTAACGGTTCCGTCGGCACGCTGTGCGACAGGATCGGGGAGGCGACCGGGTTCGATCCCGGGCTGGTTCGAAGCACCATAGAAGATTTTGTCGGTGCCGGCTACATCAAGCCGCAAAGCGCCGGAGACGCCCTCGAGTGGCGCTGGACACACAACAACCGGTCCGACGGGTAAGGTTACTTTTCTGTGGGATACCCCGCGGCAACCCATGCGCTGTAGTTCCCCTTGAGCCGATACACCTTTGTGAATCCCGCATCCACAAGTTTCTGGGCGCCCAGGATAGCTACGCTGTCAACGTGGCAATAGACAAGATACGTCCTGTCCTTGTCTAACGTTGGGATAGCCTTGTCGAGGGATCCGTCACCAAGGTAATAGTTGACCGCTTTGGGCAAGTGACCCTTCGCGTATGCGGGGGAGACATCGATAATGATAATATCCGGTGTACTATCTATGAGTGTCATTGCCTCGACAGGGAAAACATCAATATAGGCTGTTTCAGCTGCGAAGGATAAGCCAACAAAAATAGCCAGAACAAAAACCACTGAAGCGAATACTACTGAGAATTTTGTTTTCATAACAATTTCCTCCTTGATGATATTTGCCTTTAAATTTTTGTCCGGGGCGATTGAATGTCAAGCCCATCTGAACGGCAATTATACTAGACGCCTTATTCATTTCAATGTCATTTAACGATGCAATATTCTAAGCAGAAAAACAGGTGATTGCTGGAGTAACAATCGCTACACAAGGGGCATGCTGGCCCTTTATCCAGCATCGGTTTCTCGGATCAGGCCTCTTTTTGCACCAGTTCAAAGATGGCGCCTCCCGGCCCTCCAGCATCCAGATAGGCGAAGCCCCCCGGCGTATGGATGATCAGCCCGGCTCCTTCCTTTTTCAGCTTCTCCACCTCTGTGTCGACGTCTTTAACAGGAAAGGCGATATGATGGACGCCCTCTCCCCAGGTGTCGAGAAACTTGGATTGAAAAATCCTTCCTTCCGTGCACTGGATGAGCTCGATCTCTACGGGTCCCAGATAGGCAAATGCCAGCCGTGCCTTCCAGGGACGTTCTTTCGCATCCTTGCCGCTCATTTCAGCGAAGGTCCACGGCCCGAAGCCGTATAGCCGTGACCACGCCTCGGTGGTCTCATCAATGTCTTTTACCGCGTAGCTGATCTGACAAACCGATGTAACCTTCATTGCCCGTCCTCCCTTTGTGGTGCCTGTTGATTTCATTTTTCGAAATGCCCGGTCAGGCGCGCAGCCCATCCGAACAATCATGATACGGAAGAGGTTTCCTCTTCGGTCTTTCTTCTCAGGATCCCCAGGGTATGTACCATCGGGAGCTTTGTGAAGAGGCCGGAGTCGAGGGCGAGGTTGTAGATGTGATAGGGGGCCTGCCCCCCCTGTGACGGGTCGGGGAAGATGTCGTGTATGGCGAGAAATCCGCCCGGAAGGATATGGGGGATCCAGCAGTTGTAATCGGCGAGCGCCGCATCAAAGGTATGCCCGCCGTCGATGAAGACCATGCCGAGCGGTATGCCCCACGCCCTGGCGACAACCTCCGACTTCGCAACGATGGGGATCACCGTGTCTTCCAGGCCGAGGTCGCCTATGGTCTTTCTGAATATCCTGAAGGTGTCTATCAGTCCGGTTTCTTTGTCCAGCAGGTCAGGGTCGAAATATTCCTCACCCGGCTGCTGCTCTTCCGAGCCCCGGTGGTGATCGATGGAAAAGAGAACGCCTCCGGCCTCCCGGCACCCCGTCCCGATGTAGGATGCGGTCTTTCCGCAGTAGCTCCCGATCTCCAGGCAGGGGCCGATACGGCTCGCCTCCCGGGCCAGCTCGTAGAGACGCAGGGCCTCCTCGGGCGCGATGAACCCCTTTATCTCTTTAGATTCAATTTCTTCAATGTCCATTGTTTCCCCCGCAAGCAGCAAGCTCCGTGCACCGCGAAGAGCAGGCAAATTTTTATATAGGAGATGCCCCGCCGCAGTCAAGCAAAAAGGGGAACTAACTAATTGAAATCAAAGGTGGGTAAGTGAAGCCAGCCCTCCGGCACCGGGGTTTTCCATTTGTCTGGGGCGAAAAAGTGATTGACAAAGCCTTGCCAGTCCCTCATTATGGAGGCGAAACATATACGGAGCATCGCCTGTAATGCTTTATCGTGTTTCGTCTCTTTCTAAGGATGTTCTTTTCGAAAGGCTTGAATTCTTTTCGCACAGAACCTGTTTCTGCGACGGCGTGCAAAAAAGACCATCTTCAAATCTATTCGAATCCAACCTCATTCTTCAGCAACTTCAAGCCAAGCGTAAGGCCAGCTTTCAATCCAGGCGTTAGCCGTTTTTATCAAACCTATAACGCAAAGGAGGAAAAGACCATGTCAGACAGTGCTTACAAGATTATAGAGTTAGTGGGGACAAGTGCCTTGTCATGGGAAGATGCAGCCAAGAATGTCGTGGAGACAGCCGGCAGCACCCTTCACGATTTAAGGATTGCGGAAGTCACCAGACTGGACATGACCATCGAAGATGGAAAGGTAAAAAGCTACAGGGCACGGGTCAGAGTCTCGTTCCGGTTAGAGGATTAACCTTACCTCCACAAACAGATATCGTACATATTTCTGTTCTACCCTGGTAAGTGGCAAACAGGACTGAACGGTTTGTCATAAAGGGTGAACTGAAACAGGGGATACTGCGCATCGGAATGTCTGAACATGCGTGTAGAGTGCAGGCACATCCAAGCGACTATCAGGGCGCAGAAAGGAGTTAACCATGGACTACTTTAAGAATCTCATGGTAGGGCTTACCCTGAACGACCAGGATAAGGCCAAGATTCGCTACGCGGGCCTCGTCAGCTGGTTAGCCTCATCGGAACGGATCACCTTTTCTCATATCATCGGTCGTGAAAAGATACCGGAAAATGCTGAAGCGGTCGCCCTTTCTTCGATTGAAGGAGAGACGAAACTCCTGATGAAGGAGCTGGTCGAGAAATACTATGACGGTCGCCCTGACACGCGGGTTGAATATGACGTGATCATGGAATCGCCGCTGGTGGAAATCGATATTCTCAGAGGATTGAAGGAGCATGAGGCTGATCTGATTATACTCGGGAGAATAAGAGGTGAATTTACGGGGAGAGAGACGGTCCCCGTAAAGATCTCACGGAAGGCGGCAGGTTCGACGTTATATGTGCCCGAGGAGGTCGAGCCCAGGACAAACCATCCCCAAGATATCAATATCCTTGTTCCCGTTGATTTCTCCGAGAATGCGGCGGATGCGATGGCGCTGGCCGTTGATTTTGCCGTTACCCATGAAATACCGAGTATTTACTGTGTACATGTCTACGGTGTCCCCCTGGGATACTATAAGAGGGGCAAAGAATACGAAGAGTTTGCCGAGGTCATGGGGGAAAACGCGAAAAAGAGCTATCAGAAATTTATTAAAGAGATCAATTTCAAAGGGATCTATCTCAATCCGATTATACTGAGGATGGACAAGAAACCGTACAGAACGATCATAGAGACTGTGGAAGAATACGGCATCGACCTGATCATTATCGGATCCAGGGGCAAGAATGTCGCCGCGAGACTTCTGCTGGACAGTGTGACGGAACAGCTTATCAGAACAACAACAGCGCCGCTCCTTTCCTTTAAAAAGAAGGAGAAGGATATGAGTCTCCTGGAAGCCATTATGAGGTTGTAGAAGGACATCCGGGCCGATACGGGAAAAGGAGTTATTCCAGATAAGACAATGCTGAGAGGTGAGGGGGGACCGGTATGGATGACATGATCACCCGGATCGTGGAGATCGAGAAGCAGTGCGCCGATGAGGTCGAGAGGGCCGAGAAGACATACCGGGAGAAGATCGAGACGCACAAGAGAGCCCTTGGGGAAAGGAAGGCCGGAGAATGCGCCCGGATTGTCAGCGAGGGTGACGCTCGGCTGGCGCAGGCGATCGAAGAGGCGAAAAAGAAGACGGAGGCGGAATTTCAAGCGGCAGGAGGCGACATCGAAAAGCTGTATCAGGATCCGTCGCTGGACCGGGAGATACAGGAGAAGATAGTTTCCATACTACTGACGATCTGAGGGGCCATGAAATACTACGCGGATGACGTCAACCTCCATGCCAGGATACATGCGATGAGAAGCCGCCTTATCCCGCTCGATGGGTATGCCTCGCTTCTCAGGGACCAGGAGGCCTCGTACGATAAAGGCTCCGGTCCCCGCGGTATGATCGAGGCCAAAGAGGCCCTCTTCGAGGAGCAGATCAGGGCCATCATTCACCTTGCCGAGGCGACGTGGCGCTATGCGCCCCTCTTTATCGCCTTCCTCCGCCTATACGAGGCGGGCAACGTCAAGGCCATTCTGGCCAAGGCGTTCGGCAGGCAGGGCCTCGAGCAGTGGTACGATATCGGGCCCTATGCCACCCTCGACAGGGACCTGCTCGACCGCGACCTGTCGCCGGATGATGTACGGGAGGCCTTCGCCGATACCTATCTGGCGGACATCTTCGAGGGGGAGACAATCTACGAATCCCTTGAGACCCGCGTGGATATCCGCGCCGTCCGGAACCTGTATGCCGCTTCGGCCCCCTTCCCCCCCGAGGCCCGGAAGGTCTTTCGGGACTTCATACTCCGCAGGATCGCTGTCCTCATGGTAATCCGGCAGTGGAGGCTCAAAGTGAACTACCACTGGAGCGATGAACGGATAGGGTCCTATCGGGATGAACTGAGTTCCCTCTTCGGAGAGGCCGCGTGGCCGCAGCTCAAGATGGTGGAAGGGTTGCTCAGCGGGCGACTTGAGGAGATGGGGAAGGGGAGCGGACAGACCCCGGACCCGGCGGACGTAGAGTCCTACCTCGAACACTACTATTACCGGTGGGTCTTGTCCATGTTCCACAAGGATTTTCACTCCATACACTGTGTGGTGGCGTACCTGTGGCTGCTGGCCTGCCAGATACGGAATCTTTTCCGCATCACCGAGGGGATCAGGTTCGGTCTGCCTCACGAGGCGATACTCGAAACGATGATCAGTGACGTGTGAGGGTTCGCATGTTTGTAAAGTCGGATATCAGAAAGGTCTCCATAGCCCTCGAGAAGGGATTCTACCACGAGGTCTACCTCGCCCTCGGCGAGGCGGGGATCATTCACCTCTCGCCCCCGGGCGGCAGGGATGCCATGATGGACGCGGGGCTGAAAGAGGAGGAATCACGGACACGGGAGATCCTTTCAGGGATCGAAACCGCCCTGCACGCCCTCGATCTCGAGCCCGGAGGAGTCGCCCTCCCCGAGAGGGCGGGTGACACCGCTCAGGATTGGGCCTTCGTCTCAAAGACGCAGAGTGCCATAGAGCGTGTGGGAAAGCTTCGCTCACGGATTCATGAGGCGTTGGACACTGCGGCTCAGCGTGTGGAATACCGCGGGGTACTGGATCGGATGGGGATCGATCCCGTGGCATTTCGAGGGGCGCGGCTGGTGCGGATGGTCTTCGGAACCGTGGAGAACATCGAATGGGAGCCCCCGCTCCGGGAGAAATTCGAGGTATCCAGGGCGGGCGGCTATGCCTGCGGCGTCGCCCTTCCGCCGGACCTTCCCGATCTGCTCCAGTTCCTCAAGGGATACGGCTTTACGGACCGGTCCGAAGAGATCACGGGGGCCTCCGCTGAAGACTTGAAACGCCGCATGGACACACTGAGAGCCCGGCTCGCGACCCTCGATAGATATATGGCCAGCCTGCGCGATACGGCGGGGCGAACCCTGGCGGATATGTACGGTCCTTACCGCGAATACACAGAGGTATTCACGGCGATGAAGCTGTCCCTCTTCTCCGCGAAGGCCCTGTTCGTATCGGGCTGGATGGATGAGAGGGACCGAGAGAGGCTCTTCGATATCCTCCGGGGGATATGCGGTGACCGGTTCATCGCAGTGGTCTCCGACCGGAGGGACCCCGACGCCCCGGTACGCATGATGAACAGCCGGCTTTTGAAGCCCTTCGAACTCCTCGTGAAGACGATGGGCATGCCGGCGAACAGCGAGATAGACCCCACGCCGCTGACGGCCATCACCTTTGTCATCATGTTCGGTCTCATGTTCGGCGATCTCGGGCAGGGGCTCGTCATTGCGCTCGGCGGTCTGATCCTCAAACGAATCTCGAAAAAGAAGGGGGAGACCGAATCGGCCCTCGATCAGGCCGGAGGGATCCTGATCGCGTGCGGCATCTCAGCCGCCCTCTGCGGCATACTCTACGGCAGCATCTTTTCGAACGAGCACCTCATCCCCGCGCTCCTCTTTCACCCCATCGAGGAGATCATGAGCCTTTTTTCCATGACCATACTCCTGGGGGCCCTCTTCATCAGTATCGGCCTCGGCGTCAATGTCATAAACAACCTCATGAACGGGAATTATACCGAGGCCCTCCTTGAAAAGAGGAGCCTCGCCGTATTCGTCCTCTATGTCGCGATCATCCTCCTTGCCGTGAGATACGTCGTCACCGGTCAGGGGCCCGCGCCGTGGGTGGTCGGTGTATTCATCGTTATGCCCCTGGTCCTCTTTTCCCTCCGGGGCGTGCTCGGGCCCATCCTCTTCAAGTCTCACAAACCGCACAGCGCAGTCGAATACATCATCGAGACCTGTGTGGAGATCCTGGAGATAGGGCTGAGCATGATCGCGAACACCGTCTCATTCATCAGGGTCGGGGCCTTCGCCCTGTCTCACGCGGGGCTCAGCATCGTGACGTACACCCTCGCCGGCATAGTCGACCCGTCAATGAGATCTGTCGGCGCCGTCACCATCATCATAGTGGGGAACATCTTCATCATTGGTTTCGAGTGCCTCATCTGTCTGATCCAGTCGATGAGACTCGAATATTACGAGTTTTTCAGCAAATTTTTTAGGGGGGACGGGGTGAACTTCGCCCCCTTCACACTCAAGGCAAAAACCTCGGAGGTGTAGGATGACAAGAAATACGAAGGTGAAAGTTTCTCTAGTGGTGTGTCTCATCGTTGGGGCTCTCCTTCTCTTCCCGGCCGTGATGCTGGCGACCGGGGCTGAGGCGGCAGAGGTCGGCATGGAAGAGGGATGGCTGGGACTGGCATACATATCCGCCGCCTTGGCCGTGGGGTTGGCCTGTATTGCGAGCGCCTTCGCCGTTGCCCGGATCGGTTCGGCGGGCATCGGGGCCATGAGTGAGAATACGGAACTGACGGGAAGGGTCCTTATCTTTCTCGGACTGGCCGAAGGAATCGCCATATACGGCCTTATCATCGCGATCATGATCCTGAACAAACTGTAGCATGAAGAAGATATACATCATCGGTGACATGGATACGGTAAGCGCCTTCCGCCTCTCGGGGGTGGAGGGGGTAATTGCCGCCAGAGACGACGCGCCGTCGCGCCTCGAAGAGGTCATCAAAAAAGGGACGGCGGGTATCGTGATGATGACGAGCGAGCTTGCCGGGGATCTCCAGGAGCGAATCGCCCAGGTCAACCTCGCCATGGAGGGCCCCGTGGTCATTGAGATACCGGGCATCGATGAGACGGATGGACCTCGCCGGTCCGTTGTGGGCTACATAGCCGAGGCTCTCGGCATCTCTCTCGAATCGTAGGAAAGGGTTTGTTATGAAGCAGCCGCCGTTGGAAGAGTCGATCAGGAAGGAATCCGAGGAGACAATCTACGCCATCAGGGAGAAAGAGGTCCTGGAGATGAAGGGGGCGGATGAGGCCTGCGCCGCAGAGATAGAGGCTTTCAAGGAGAAGGCCGAGGCCGAAGTCCGGGCGAAGATCGAGCAGGAACTGTCCCGGCTGGAGAGCAAGGCCCTCCTCGAACGCAAGAAGCTCAATCTGCGCGGTCTTGATGACTTTATGGTCCGCATGGTGAAGGAGGCGGTACAGATCATAAGGACCGGCCCCCGCTATAAGACATTCCTCCTGGACCGGGTGCGCGATGCCGTCGGCGAGATACAGGGGGGGGTCGAGGTGTACCTGCAAAAAGAGGACCTCGTCTTTGAAGAGGAGATCATGAAGACCGTCAAGGGAAAGAGGCGAAAATTCGATGCCGCGCTGCACGAAGACGCCGCGATACAGTGGGGCGGATGCACCATACGCGACGGGTCGAACGGACGTATCTTCAACAACACCATCGAGAGGATCTATTACCGGAAATCTCCGACGATTCGCCGGGAGATCATGAAGATTCTGAATGAAAAGGGCGTTTTTTTTAGATGATGGGAGTACGGACGTGGATGATAAGCTGACAGGGAAAGAGATATCGGTGAACGGGTTCGATAATGGGAGCACGGACACGGATGATATGCTGACAGGAAGGGTGATATCGGTGAACGGTCCGATCGTCAAGGCGTTGGGTCTGGAAGGGATACGGATGTTCGACATCGCCGAGGTGGGACCCGACCGGCTCATCGGCGAGGTCATACGGCTCATCGAGGATGTGACCGTCATACAGGTGTACGAGGACAACACGGGTCTGAGGCCGGGGGATTGGGTGATATCCTACTGCAGGCCGCTGTCGGTCCTCTTGGGGCCCGGCCTCATCGCGAGCATCTATGACGGCATACAGCGTCCCCTCGTCGGCATCTCCGAGATGTGCGGGCACTACATCAAAAAGGGGATCAAGCTGTCCCCCCTCGATGTGGACAAAAAGTGGGAATTCAAGCCTCTGATAAAGGCCGGGGGCGAGGTGAAGGAGGGTGATCTGATCGGGGAGATCCCGGAGAGTCCCCTCGTCATGCACAAGGTCCTTATCCCCCCCGGTGTCTCCGGCAGATTGGCCACTATCGCCGGTCCAGGGGAATACACGATAGAAGACGAGGTATACACCGTCGAGAACGGCTCCGGCACTCACTGGGGAAAACTGGCCGGGTACTGGCCGGTGCGCAAACCGAGGCCGAGCAGGCGCAACAAGAAACCCTTCATCCCCCTCATAACGGGGCAGAGGGTCATAGACACCTTCTTCCCCATAGCCAGGGGAGGAACGGCCACCATCCCCGGGGGGTTCGGGACGGGGAAGACCATGACCCAGCACGCCCTGGCGAAGTGGTGCAATGCCGATATCATCGTGTACATAGGCTGCGGAGAGCGCGGCAACGAGATGACCGACGTCCTGACGGATTTCCCGAAGCTCATCGACGAGCGGAACGGGAGACCCCTCATCGAACGGACGGTCATGATCGCCAACACATCGAACATGCCGGTCCCCGCACGGGAGGTAAGCATATACACCGGGGTGACCATCGCGGAATACTACCGCGACATGGGATACAGCGTGGCGGTGATGGCCGATTCTACATCCCGGTGGGCGGAGGCCCTTCGGGAGCTCGCCAGCAGGCTCGGAGACATGCCGGCGGAGGAGGGGTTTCCCCCCTACCTGGCGACCAGGCTCGCCGAGTTCTACGAGCGGGCGGGCCTGGTTGAGACCCTCTCGGGGGCCGACGGTGACATCAGTATCATCGGAGCGGTCTCACCCCCCGGTGGAGACTTCTCGGAGCCCGTCACCCAGCACACGTCGCGCTTCGTGCGGTGTTTCTGGGCGCTGGACAAGACCCTGGCCGACGCGCGGCACTATCCCTCCATCAGCTGGACAGACAGCTATACCGAATACCTCCAGGACATCGAGGGGTGGTGGAAGGACCTTGATGACCAGTGGCTGTCGCTCAGGGGGCAGGTCATGGCCATCCTCCTCGAGGACAACCGGCTCCAGCAGGTCGTGAAGCTCGTCGGGAGCGACGCCATGCCGCCGCCCCAGCAGTTCACACTCTTCGTGGCGGAGATGGTCAAGAACGCCTTTCTCCAGCAGAACTCCTTCGATCCGGTCGACAAGTATTGCAGCCCGGAGAAGCAGCTCAAGCTCCTGAAGACCATCCTGGATCTGTATACGAAGGGCGGGGAACTGGTGCAGGGCGGAACGACCACCAAGGAGATAGCCGCGCTGGATGTGGTCTCGGAGATGGTACGGCTCAAATCCGAGATCCCGAACACCGAACTCGAACGGATCGACGACTACCGGACACGGCTCGCGCAGGGCCTCGATTCACTGAAAGAGCGCAAAGGAGAGGTATAGATATGGCCGCTGAGATTGAGTAC
>JAUSPK010000217.1 GCA_030655735.1 Syntrophales bacterium
AACCTGGTATGACTCATCCCGTAAGACACCGCGCCCCGACAATTATGTCGATCTTCGTTTAAAGCTTTCCCCATACGATCCTGCCGTTTTTACGTTATTTTCACCCTGCCCTTGTTTTATTTCGACATTTTGTTCCTCCGGTTTGCATAAGCATAAGGGCAGCTATCGACATCTCAGCGATAGACGTACTTGAGTTACAACCACTTAGGGTAAAGTTTGCCCTTTTAGTTTTACTGGTACATAAATTGCTTATTTAGATAGACAAGCAGATCGAAGTTAACCTCCTCCGATTTAAGCTTAAACCCTGAAAAAGCCGGTTAAGGTGACCAGCCCCCATCTTGATCGGCGCATACCTCCTTCCCGGGAAGTCAAAAGCTTCCCGGGTTTTTTTTGCATCCATTCCGGCACCCTTACACCCGTGAGAAAAACCAAGACTGTGGCACGATACCGCGCCCTGTTGCCCTTGAAGACAGGCGACTGTATGTGATAAGAGATACCAGGTTTCGAGATGTCCAACAACGCCACAAGGTCCGGTCCGGGATGAACCAGGATAGAACAATAGGAGAGGGAATCTATATCATAGGGGGCCCCGGTATCACGCACGCCGAGGATGCGACCTCCTTTATTGTTGACTGCGGAGAAGAACTCGTCATGATCGATTCGGGGGCTGGCAAAACGGCGCACCTGCTCGTGGAGCACATAAAAGGCCTGGGGCTGGACCCGGAAGACCTGTCGACCTTGATTCTCACCCATTGTCACATAGACCATATCGGTTCGGCGCCCTATTTTATAGAGAGATACGGTTGCACGGTGATCACCCATGATCTGGATGCGGACGCCGTGGAGAGCGGTGATGCGGTAGCGACCGCCGCCAATCTGTACGGAACAATCTTTCCCCCGACGCGCATAGACACACGGCTTACCGGCGAGGAGGGAACCCTTTCCTTTGGAAGGGAGCAGCTCCACTGGATACATACCCCGGGGCACACACCCGGCTCACTCAGCCTCTATTGCGACCGAGGGGGCGAACGCATCTTGTTCGGGCAGGACATACACGGCCCCTTTCTTTCCACCTTCGGTTCCGATATCGGCGCGTGGAAAAGATCCATGATGAAACTGCTCGACCTGGAGGCCGATATCCTCTGCGAAGGGCATTTCGGGATCTTCCGTTCTAAGAAACGGGTCAGGGCGTATATCACGGACTATCTGACACGCTACTGAAGACGATGGACCCTTGACCGCCCAAGGAACATTGAAGCTCCCCGCAACAAGTTGCGGGGAATCTCCTATTGTTAAGGAAAAGATTTGTTTTGTATTCGCTCGCTTACCCCGCCGCAAGCAGCGGGGAATGCGCTCGCTGTTCAATTCAATACCTGCGAAATGCCTGTCGGTTAAAAACAGCCTGGCATTTTATTTTCCTATCTGTTAGAAGAGCCATCGTAAAGGAGGGGTTTCTATGCGGATACCGACGCGACAGGAGTGTTATCGCATCATGCATACGATGGAGATGATGGATCATATCGTGGCCCATTCTCTTCAGGTCTGCCGCATAGCCCTCTTTCTCTCCGATTCCCTGGAGCCGGATCTCAACCCGGATCTGATTCAGGCGGCCGCACTGCTTCACGACATCACCAAGACGAGGGGGATACAGACCCATGAAAATCACGCGCAGACCGGAAAACAGCTCCTCGTAGATATGGGGTATCCCGAGGTTGGAGACATCGTCGGGCAGCATGTCCTCCTGAACGAGTATTTCGCCTCCAAAGCCCCTACGGAAGCGGAGGTGGTCAATTACGCCGACAAGCGGGTGGTTCACGACAAGTTTGCAACGCTTGCTGAGCGGATAGAATATATACTAGGGCGGTATGGAACAGAACCAGAACGCAGGGGATATATCCACATTCTCGGAGAAAAGACAAAAGAGCTGGAGGACCACCTGTTTCATTTCTGCCCCTTTTCTCCCGCACAGATGGAGGCCCTCCTTGAAACCGATACCTGTTCCATGGAGTTTTCAGACTACAGTAGAATAAATAACACCGGCAAGGCCGTCACAGGGCACTAGTTGACTTTTTATGGCTCAAAATCCTTGACAAAACAGGACCGGAGGCATAGGTAACGACGGGTAATCGCATGGTTCAACTTATTGGAACCGGAGAATCTACGAGAGCAGGCAATCCCAGAGCATCATGACTATGAAACCAAAAAAAGGCAGGATCGTAATCGACAGCAGGCTCTGCAAGGGCTGCTATCTTTGCGTATCGGTATGCCCGAACGAATGCATCGGTATTTCTGAAGAATCGAACGAAAAGGGGTATCACCCAGCCAAAGTCATTGGAACGAAGGATGCTAATGATCGCGCATGCACGGGTTGCACCCTCTGCGCGGTTATCTGCCCCGATATCGCAATAGAGGTCTATCGTGGATAAGAAGCTACTGATGAGGGGGAGTCAGGTAATCGGTGAGGCGGCCATACGCGCCGGATGCCGTTTTTACGCGGGCTATCCCATAACACCGCAGAATGAGATTCCTGAATTCATGTCCGGCGCGATGGCCGATCTGGAGGGCGGCACCTTTATCCAGGCAGAAAGTGAGATTGCCGCCATCAATATGGTGATCGGGGCATCCATGGCGGGAGCACGGGCAATGACCAGTTCATCCAGCCCGGGGATAAGCCTCAAACAGGAAGGCATATCCTTTCTGGCGGCGCTGGAACTTCCCGCGGTCATAGTGAATGTTATGCGGGGCGGCCCCGGTCTCGGGAATATCGCCCCCTCCCAGGGAGATTACTTCCAGGCCACCAGGGGGGGTGGACACGGCGACTATCGCTCCATAGTCCTGGCTCCGGCCCATGGGCAGGAACTGGCCGACCTTACCAGGAAGGCCTTTGAATACGCTGACAGATACCGGACGCCCGTTATGATACTGGCCGATGGCATGATGGGCCAGATGATGGAACCCGTTGTTTTTCCCGACCCAATCAACCTGGACGAATTGCCCCCCAAGCCATGGGTCCTGGATGGGGCACAGGGAAGACCGAGCAGGATAATCAAATCCCTGATCCTCGACACGGTGGAGATGGAAGAGCACAACTGGAAGCTCGACCGAAAGTACAAGATCATCTCGGGTGAAATTCCCCATGCGGAAACGTATATGACGGAAGATGCCAAGCTCGTGGTCGTCGCCTACGGAACCGCCGCGCGGATAGCCAGGGGCGGCATCAAGAGGGCGCGTGAAATGGGGCTCAAGGTAGGACTCCTGCGGCCGGTCACCCTGTGGCCCTTCCCCGATCGCGCCATCAGGGAAATGAGCAGGCTGGTCAAGGATTTTATGGTTTTTGAGATGAATACCGGGCAGATGATTGACGATGTACGGCTCTCCCTGGAGGGGAGAAGCAACGTGCACTTCTATGGTCGCCCGGGGGGAATCGTCTCCACCCCAGATGAGATAGGCAAGGCAATCAGCAGCCTGTATTACCGGCAGCATCTGAAAGAGGATTAATAGATGGAAGAACTTGTCTTTACCAGACCGCGATACATAAAAAAGGCTCCCTTCCACTACTGTCCCGGGTGCGGGCACAGCATCATCCACCGGCTGGTGGCCGAGGTTATCGAGGAGCTTGGAATAGGAGAGAAAACGATCGGTGTACCGCCGGCCGGATGCGCGGTCCTCGCCTATGACTATTTCGACGTGGACATGGGGGAGGCCCCCCACGGAAGGGGCCCGGCGCTGGCCACCGGGATAAAACGCATTCTCCCCGACAGAATCGTCTTTTCCTATCAGGGGGACGGGGATATCGCCGCCATCGGAACCTCCGAGACGATCCATACCGCAAACCGGGGTGAGAATATTACCGTTATCTTCGTCAACAACAATTGCTACGGGATGACTGGTGGGCAGATGGCCCCAACGACCCTGCTCGGCCAGAATTCCACTACTACACCGGGGGGGCGCGACGAAAATCGTGACGGACCCCCTATTGATCTGAGCGAAATGCTGGCATTAGTCAGGGGAACCGTCTACATAGAGCGAACCGCGGTGAATTCCATACGGAACATACGGAACACAAAGAAGGCGATTACCAAGGCCTTCAAGGCACAGATAGCGGGCCTGGGGTTCTCGCTTGTCGAGATTCTCTCCCCCTGCCCTACCAACTGGAAGATGTCTTCTACGGATTCGTGCCGGTGGATTGATGAGAGCGTTATGCAGACCTTTCCCCTCAAGGTCATAAAGGATGAGATAGGTTAAATGGGATTAGCTCGTATGAAGAAAACCGTCTTTGCCGGATTCGGGGGACAGGGCGTCCTTATGATGGGCTACGTCTTTGCGGTGGCCGCAATGCGTGACGGCAGAGAAGTAACCTATCTGCCTGCCTACGGAGCAGAGATGCGGGGCGGTACGGCAAATTGTACGGTCGTTGTCTCGGATGAGGAGATCTTTTCCCCCGTGTCATCATCCCCCGATTTCGCGGTCATTATGAACAAGCCGTCTCTGGTGAAATATGAGGGGGTAATGAACGGGGGCGGCACCATCTTTCTCAATTCAAATCATGTCAGCAGAGAGCTGACCAGGGACGACCTGACCTCCATACGGATACCTGCCGTCGAGATCGCGAAGGAACTGGGGAGTGAACGTGTCGTCAATATGATTATGCTGGGGGCATTTGCAGCCCACACCAGGATGACATCTCTTGACTCGATCATGAATGGGCTCTCCGAGATCGTGAAGGACACCAAGGCCTCCATCATGAAGCTGAATCGCAGGGGCCTGGACAGGGGTGCTGAATATATTCTGAAGGGGGATTCGAGGTGAAGACGGTAAAACAGATCGAACTCTGGCTGAAAAACATACCGGGGCAGCTCTCCGATGTCAGCGACATATTGAGTGATAACAGGGTTAACATACTTGCCTGTTGCTATGCGACAACGCGGGAAGAGGAGGGTCTCTTTTATTTTGTTGCCAACGACCCGAACAAGGCGATGAATGTGTTAAAATCAGCGGGGTACAAGATAAAGACAAAACAGGTCATAGCATGCGAGATACCGAATCACCCCGGTGGAATTAATGTTGCCTTAAAGCTTTTAAAAAAGGCACATATCAACCTCGATTACATATACCCCTGCATGGGCACAGGGGCCATCACCGTTGTCATACTGGGCCTGGGACAGGTAAAGAAGGCCTTGAAGATTATGGAAGATAACTGGATAAAGGTATGGGGTGATGACCTCTACAATATATAATGGTTTTCCCGCCCGGAAGGCGAGAGGGGTGTGAAATACTGCTGTTTCGGCCGATGCTACACATAACCGGCCCATCACGCTATGTATCCCTTTACATGAAGAATTATATCCCATTTTGACCCCCAAAACCCTTTACAAGAAACGTCGTCGGTGTTAGCCTTACGGCATCGGCTTTTAAATACGAATGATCCGACAACTTAGAATCAGCTTTATGTGGCGACTGTTCGCCAGGGCGTGAACGATTTCGCATTTTCCATATCAGGAGGGATGAATACCCATACCATGACAGTCAAAAAGACATCATACAGAGAGGCGGGGGTAGATATCGACAAGGCCAACGCCTTTGTTGAGAGGATAAAACCGCTGATAAAGACCACTGCGCGCCAGGGAGCAGTGGGGGGAATAGGCAGTTTCGGGGGTCTGTTTCTCCTGGGTGCCGACAAGTATAAGAACCCCCTCCTCGTTTCAACGACAGACGGGGTGGGGACAAAGCTCAAGATAGCCCATGCGATGGGTATCCATAACACTATCGGCATAGACCTCGTCGCAATGAGCGTAAACGACCTGATCGTCCAGGGTGCAGAGCCTCTCTTCTTTCTGGATTATATAGCCACCGGAAAACTGAGTGTTGAAACGAGTGTACAGATAGTTGAAGGCATAGCAAAGGGCTGCGTTGAAGCGGGCTGCGCACTTACCGGTGGCGAAACCGCTGAAATGCCGGGGTTCTACAATGATGACGAATATGATCTGGCGGGTTTCTGTGTCGGCGTTGTTGAATATGACAACCTGATTGACGGCTCCGAGATAAGGGTGGGAGACAGCATTATAGGTCTGACATCGAACGGAATCCACAGCAACGGGTATTCCCTTGTCCGAAAGGTGCTGTTCGAACAGGCAGGCCTTGATATCAATGATACCGCAAAAGGCCTTGAAGGTTCCATCGGAATGGAACTTCTCCGCCCGACAAAGATATACGTGAAGCCCATCTTGAACCTTATAAAAAACTTCACCATACGGGGGATAGCCCATATCACGGGTGGAGGGCTGACGGAAAATATCCCGAGGATACTGCCTCAGCGATGCGGAGCAGTTATCGTTCGAGAAAGGTGGACCCCCCCCGCCATCTTCAAGATCATTCAGGACAGGGGCGGAGTTGATGATGCGGAGATGCTCAGGGTGTTCAATATGGGTATCGGGATGATCGTTATCGTTCCGGAAAAGAATTCGAAAGAGATCGTTGACCATATGGAGAGACTTGGAGAGCAGGCTTATATAATCGGTCATATCATAAACCGGGATGAGCAGGACCCGGCCATCACATTCGAGTAGAGAGATGAAAAAGATAAACTTGGGCGTCCTGGTTTCCGGCGGGGGGACTAACCTGCAGTCCATAATCGACAGCATAGCGGCTGGCAAGATGGACGCGACGATCCAAGTGATTATAAGCAACATTCCCGGTGTTCGGTCGCTGGAAAGGGCACGGAAACACGATATCCCCGCAGTGGTGATCGATCATGAAAGGTTTGCCACACGGGAAGATTTTGACCGGGAGATGGTTTCCGTCTTAAAGGCCCACCACGTAGATCTTGTCGTCATGGCGGGGTTCATGAGGATACTGACTCCGGTCCTCCTGAAGGCCTTTCCCCTGAAGATCATCAACATACACCCGGCGCTCCTCCCCTCCTTTCAGGGCCTTCATGTCCAGGAGAAGGCCTTCGATTATGGGGTGAAATTTTCCGGATGCACGGTCCACTTTGTCGATGAGGGGGTTGATACCGGACCTATCATTATCCAGGCTGTTGTTCCCGTGTACGGCGATGACACGGCCGAGATGCTCCAGCAGAGGATATTGGAAGAGGAACACAGGATCTATCCTCAGGCAATCCAGCTTTACGCGGAGGGGCGGCTCGAGGTTACCGGACGGAAGGTACGCGTACAAAACCCCCGTCCGATGGAGGCCTCATCCCTGCACAACCCGCCCCTGGAAAAGTTTTAGTATGATTATTGTAAGCGCGTGTCTCCTTGGCTTCAACTGCAGATATGATGGGGGGAATTCCCATGAGGAAGCCCTGTTCGTGCCGACTTTAAAGAAACTGCTTGTTCCCGTCTGCCCGGAACAACTTGGAGGGCTTTCTACGCCGCGTGCCCCCTCGGAGATAAAGGGTGGGGATGGGCTGGATGTCCTCGAAGGAAGGGCACGAGTTGTCTCTGCCTCCGGAAGGGACGTTACCGATTGTTTCCTGCGTGGCGCACAGGAGATAGTACATTTTATAGAATTGATGGGGATATCAACCGCGTTAATGAAAGAGAATAGCCCTTCCTGCGGCGTTTTCCACATAAAGAGGGCTGGTGCCACCCTCCGAGGGGCGGGGGTCACGTCGGCCCTCCTCATACAGAAGGGTGTACGCGTCATATCATCGGACAGGATTAAGGATGAATTGAACTATGGGCCGGGTGATGTAACTTATGTATGATACCATTGTATTGGGAAATGATTTAGGCTCCTTGGTAGCCGCAGTTACCCTGGCAAACCATGGGGGCAAGATACTCCTCCTGGCAGATAATGCCCCTCCATGCTACTCGGAATCGGGCTATACGTTTGATATCGACCCCCTCCCCTGGACCGGGTTCAATAGAGGAAATGTCTTCAAACAGTTTCTCTCCCACCTGGGGATGCCCCAGGAAGATCCCGTTGAAAACCCCCCGCTCCAGATAATTCTTCGGAAGCATCGAGTAGAGCTGTGCGGGAAGATGGAACCGGATCTAAAGGAGATGAACCGAGAGTTTCCTGACGAGGCCCCAAAAATACTCAGCCTCTATACCTCCCTTACAAAGAGCGCCTCTTTTGCATCGAGCCTCATTGACAAGGGCCTGCACCTCCGGCCGGAAACCACGAAGGATCATATCAGGCTTCTTCTCAATACAGTATTCATTGCCCTCAAGAAAAGGGCCTTTACGGCAGACCTCAAAACGATTCGACAAGAGCCATCACTCGGCAGGATGCTGGAGGCCCAGGTTCTTCTCCTGTCCCATCTCGATCCTCGCAGTATTATAAGCCCGATCTCTTTTGCACGGACGCTTTCCGAAGCCCTGCAGGGATTGTCCTACTACCGGGAGGGTAAGCATCTCCTTATAACGAGACTGAAGAAAAAATTCGAGGCCGATGGAGGCGTCATAGAGGAACATTCCATCTCGACACTCGAGATGGAAAGGGTAGTCAAGGTCAACGTGAAAACGAGCAATGATGCCATACCGACTATCTATGGTAGAAATATAATAATAAGCACATATTATGAAAAATTTGCCTCTCTTCTCGAGGAAAACAGAGAGCTTTTACCGCTCAGAAAACAGTATAACAGAATACAGCCATCTCTCTATCCCTTTACCCTGCATATAGGGGTGTCTGACCGGTGTGTCCCGGAAAAGATGGGGCCATATGTTGTCGTGGTACCGGATGAAACCAAGCCCTTTGAAGACGGGAACCTCCTGTTTCTGGAGTCGAGCGAACCGGGGAACACCCTGCGGGCCCCTGATGGAAAGAGGGCGATCAGCGTTACCGCTTTTCTCAAAAATTCTCCCTCAGAATCAACCAGCGAAGATCTCAAAAAGATTGCGGACGATATGTTGAAAAATCTGGTGTTTTTCCTCCCCTTTCTGGAAGAGAATATCGACTTTATCAACCCGGAAGAATCTATAGATATATCGAAAAACTATAAAAAGATCGTCGGACCTGCATACAGTGTAAGAAACTCTTTCATAGGGATGTCGTTCTTCCCCAATAAGACGCCCATGAAAAACGTCTTCTTTACAGGTGACACCCTGATTCCAGGGCTTGGATTCGAGGGAGAGATCATGTCCGGGCTAAACGCCGCGGGACTTGCGATGGGAAGAGAGTAGCTATGAAAGAGAAATCGCCCGATTTTGAGATCCGGAGACTGGGGAAACCGACCATCCCATCACCGATTACTTTGGGATACTTCATGTCGGACAGCAGGCGTGTTCTGTACGATCCGTATCTCCATTCCGATTCGCCGCGAATAGCAGGAGATGCCCCCCTCTCCATTGAAATTGCCGGGCCTAGGGAAACCATCTACTTCGATCCCGCGCAGACAAAGGCCGCCATCGTTACCTGCGGCGGTCTGAGCCCGGGCATCAACGACGTCATACGGGCGGTGGTCATGGGTCTCTACTACCGGTACGGTGTCAAAGAGATCGTGGGCATACGGTACGGCTTTCAGGGTCTTGTCCCTGAGTACGGCCACGAACCGGCAGTCCTTACGCCGGAGGTGGTCAAGGACATACACACACTTGGCGGAAGCATCCTTTCATCTTCCCGGGGCAGCCAGGATATCACAACCATAGTCGACACCCTGTGCGAGATGAACATCAATCTCTTTTTCTGCGTGGGGGGCGACGGGACGATGCGGGCGGCTGAACGCATAGCGGAAGAGATCAGGCAAAGAGATGTAAAGATGGGTGTTATCGGTATACCGAAGACCATCGATAACGACCTGAATCTGATCGACAAGACCTTTGGATTTGATACGGCGATCTCCATGGTGGTCAATGCGATTCAGTGTGCCCATGTGGAGGCGAAGGGCGCGCCCATGGGGATAGGCCTTGTGAAGATAATGGGGCGGGAGTCGGGGCATATCGTCCTGAATGCCACCCTGGCCCAGAATGATGTCAATTTCGCCCTCATCCCCGAGGTGCCCTTTGACCTGGAAGGAGAAAAAGGCCTGCTCAAGATATTGGAAAAGCGCCTTCTGGAGAGGAAACATGCCGTTATACTGGTAGCGGAAGGCGCCGGTCAGAATCTGTGCGCCGGCATCGGCCCGAAACAGACCGACGCATCCGGGAATATACGGCTTCAGGACATCGGGACCTATCTTAAGACACAGATCGAAGGATATTTTGAAAAGAGGGGGTTGGAGATCAACCTCAAATATATCGACCCCAGTTATACCATACGGAGTGTCCCCGCCAACGCCAGTGACAGTATATACTGCGAGCTTCTGGGACAATTTGCCGTACACGCCGGAATGGCGGGGAAGACAGAGCTGGTAGTGGGTCTTTTTAAGGGAGAATATGTTCATCTGCCGCTCAAATCAGTAGCATCCCGCAAAAAGGTGAATACAAAGGGCAATCTGTGGATGCGTGTTCTCGAAGCGACGGGGCAGCCGGCATCAATGAAGAATTGACGTTGCCGGACGGAAAAACTGAACTAATACCAAAAAAATACTTGCAAAAATCCTCGTTATAGTCTAGGAAACAGCCTTCTTTTCTGAAAGGAGTTTATTATGTCTCGATTTTGTGAGATCTGTGGTAAGGGACCCGTCGTAGGGAACAGCGTCAGTCACGCGCACAACAAAACAAAGAAGGTCTGGTACCCCAACCTCCAGAAGCTGCGGGTTGTGGTTCCAAAGACAGGCGCCGTAAAGAGGATGAAGGTCTGTACCAGGTGCCTGCGTTCGGGGGCCATCAAGAAGGCCGTCTAGGAATAACCGGTATCCGTCTGAACCATCAGACGGATACTTTTGTCCCCCCTCCCGAAATCATTCATTGATTATCATCTTTTTGATGTCCGCAAGGTCTATTTGAAATGTCCCGTGCGCCGTCCTGCCATATGCCTTATGATTATTGTTCAGTATAAGTTCATCGCTGCTCTTGTTTTTCAGGCGCACCAAGCCTCTCAATTCTTCCCCCTTTAGAAGAAACACAAAACTCTCCACTTCTTCAAAGGGAATCGTGTATACGCCCTTCCCCTTTTTCCCCTCGATAAAGGTCTTCCCCTCTATGCTTACCTCTGTGCACTTGGTAATGATATCCATCTGATCGATAAAGGTAGCACTGAATTTCTTTTCAGTAACCGGAATCTTGTCCGGTGCACCGCTCCCCCCCATGGATCCCATACCCAGAATAAATGGAAGAAACAGCATGATCAAAAAATATCTGCATCCTTTTTTCATTTTTTTTCCCCTCCACCAATCTCGCACATATTGATTTCACTTTTTAATGCTTCCAGTATTCCGTCAACATCGGAGGTGAAGTCCGGTACTATGGAAAGCTGCACCACCGCTTCCCGACAAGTCGGGATAGTTGTAACCGTTGCAAGACCTTCATACCCCTCAAGGATATATTTGACATACGCGATATCCCTGCGATCCAATCTCAGATTCCTTGTTATCACGCCCCCTTCCCGCATATATTATTCGTAACATCCGCTCCCCGAAACATCAAGGAATAAATCCCTCCTTGACACGCCCAGAGGCCTTGACTATAGTCCAGATTTAATCTGATCAGGATAGAGAAACATGCTGCCAATCACCCGCTGGAAACTCCCTGACACCAACGAAAGGGCCCAATCTCTCCTGGCCCAGGAACTGGGAATCAGCCCCCTTATATCACAGATATTGATTAACCGTGGCATAACAGCCCCGGAGGACGCCAAGAAGTTTCTCTTCCCTTCTCTGGAGCACCTGCACAATCCTTTTCTTATGAAGGATATGGAAAAGGGTATCGAAAGGCTGACACAGGCAATCTTAGAAAAAGAACAGATCGTTGTTTACGGGGATTATGACGCGGACGGCATCACATCCACGGCAATTCTCGTGAAGTTTCTCAGGGAAATCAATGATCGGACAACCTATTACATCCCGGGGAGGATTGAAGAGGGGTATGGCCTGGGCAAGGCGGCGATCGACAAATTCAGGGAAGATGGAACCAACCTTATCATAACGGTGGACTGCGGCATCTCCGACCATGAGGAAATAGCCTACGCAACCACCTCGGGTATTGATGTGATCGTAACAGATCACCATGAAGTCCCCGATATCATCCCCGACTGCAGTGCCATCATCAATCCCCATCGCCGTGACTGCTCGTTCCCCTTCAAATCTCTCGCCGGGGTAGGGGTTGTCTTTAATCTCTTGATCGCCCTGCGTGGAAAGCTTCGAGACCTGGGTTTCTGGAAAGACAGGGAATACCCGAATCTGATGAAATATCTGGACCTGGTGGCCATCGGAACCATCGGTGACGTTGTCCCTCTCGTCGACGAGAACAGGATCCTCGCGAAGATAGGACTCGGGGTGGCCAGCAATACCGAACGGGTCGGGCTCAAGGCGCTGATGACGATAAGCGATATGAGAGGCCGTGGCGTCAGTTCGGAATCGGCGGCATTCAGGCTGATCCCCCGGATCAATGCCGCGGGGAGAATCGGATCCCCCGAAGAGGCCGTGGAGCTCCTCCTGACCGAGGACGAAGGCAGGGCAACGCTGCTTGCCGAGCGCCTCGATTCATA
>JAUSPK010000003.1 GCA_030655735.1 Syntrophales bacterium
TACCTGAGAGTCTTAAATTCTCCTCCATTTTTCAGCCAAATACGATATGCGGCGTCACCGATGACGGGAAATGTTAAAAACGAAAGGATTATGACAATCATCGGAATTAACTTTTTCATAATAAAGATACCACCGGCAAATAGATATGCGGGAAATAGTAGAAAAAATGAGTCCTTTTGTCAAACACTTTCGCAAAGGAAAAACAGGGTCATCAATAACCCCAAATTGCAGAAAACCACCAAAACCTCTTGACTTGAGAAAGCTATATATATATATCACCGTAACAGGTTGAAAATTGAAGAGCCGGGAGGAAGGGCTTATGGGTACAGAGAAGAGGTACTGCTCCATATGCGCGTGGAGGGGAACCTGTGCAAAGCGGTTTTCCGTTTCCAAGGATTCCAGCGGGAGGGTCCATTGCCCTGATTACACGCGAGACCTTGCCATCAAGGAAGACGAAATCGATAAAATAGAGCAAACCGATCAAAAAGCAAGCTGACAGGGAAAAACAAAATCGTATAGAATCGTGCCATTCAAAATCCATGAAAAAGGTTGGCCTCCGGGCCAACTTTTTCGTTTTCTACACCACAGAGAAGACCTGACATGAAAAAGAAACTTATCGAACTGCTGGAGAAATCGGTTAATGCCTGCCTTAAAAAGGGGACATTGAAAGAGATGGATATCCCCTTCATAGAGGTAGAGCTTCCGCGGGAAGGCGCCCACGGCGATTGGGCATCCAACATCGCCATGGTGCTTGCAAAAGGCCAGAGAGAGGCCCCCCGCAAGATAGCCGAGCGCATCATCGATAACATCAACGACAGCGACGAAATACTAGACAAGATAGAGGTAGCAGGGCCCGGCTTTATAAACTTTTTTATCAAAACCAGCGCGTGGGCCGCCCTCCTGGAGGAGGTGGACGAACTCGGAGACCGGTATGGCGAATCCAACATCGGAAAGGGTTCCAAGGTCCAGGTGGAATTTGTAAGCGCCAATCCCACGGGTCCCCTTCATATTGGGCACGCAAGGGGTGCCGTTATCGGCGATGTGATCGCCGGCATTCTCCAGGCATCGGGGTTCTCCGTATCCAGAGAATACTACATAAACGACGCCGGCAACCAGATGAACATGCTGGGAGAATCCGTCTACTACCGGTATCTGGAACTTATGGGAGAAAAGGTCTCCTTCCCAGAAACCTGTTACCAGGGAGAGTACATCGCGGAGCTTGCCCGCCAGATACACGACTCGTTCGGAGACAAGTTCCGTTCAGACAAAGAGGGGGCAATCCCCTTTATGACACAGTACGCGGCAGGATCCATTCTCGAGGGGATCAAGGAGGACCTCGAGACGCTGGGCGTGGTCTTCGACCGCTATTTCAGCGAAAATGAACTGTACAAGAATGACGACGTGGCAAAGATCCTTCAGAGACTTCAAAAAGAGGGATTCATATACGAGGAAGGGGGCACGCTGTGGTTCAAGACGACAGACTTCGGTGACGAGAAGGACCGGGTCGTTGTCAGGGAAAATGGTGAGCCCACCTACTTTGCGGGCGATATCGCCTATCACCTCAACAAGTACGCACGTGGTTTTGACAGGGTCATCAATGTATGGGGAGCGGACCATCACGGCTACATACCGCGGATGCAGGCGTGCATTCAGGCTCTCGGCAGAAAAAAGGAAGACCTCGGAGTCGTCCTGGTCCAGCTGGTGAATCTCCTGAGGGGAGGCGTTCCCGTTCCCATGTCCACCAGGGCGGGTAAATTTGTCACCATACGGGAGGTAACCGACGAGGTGGGGAGAGACGCGGCCAGGTATAATTTTCTGATGAGGAGGTCTAACAGCCACCTCGACTTTGATCTGGAGATCGCCAAGGCGCAGTCAAGCGAAAATCCAGTATATTACGTGCAGTACGCCCATGCCAGGATCTGCAGTATCATGAGGAACGCCGTGGAGCAGGGGTACCGGATCCCGGCCTACGGCGACATCAGACTCGACCTCCTTACCGCTACGGAAGAGCATGAGCTTATCAAGATAATCGACACGTTCCCGGAGATAGTTGAAGGGAGCGCACAGGCGCTTGAACCACATCGCATACCCTACTACATCAACGACCTTGCCTCCGTCTTTCACAGTTTTTACAACAAGCACAAGGTTGTCTCGGACAACGCCGAGCTGACAACGGCGAGGTTGTTTTTGATTAAAGCTGCTGGTATAGTAATCAGAAATGCCCTGAAACTATTGGGTGTTTCAGCACCAGAACGTATGTGAGATTTGAGTCTCCAAGGCTCAAACCCCGGACAAGGGTAATCCGATGTCGCAGAAAACCGGAGAGTTCGAATTCAAGCTGGGCGGATCCGGCCTGACGTTCTTCACCTTTGTCATCGCCGTGGTTTTATTGTTCTCCTTTGTGGCCGGGGTGATGGTCGGGAAAAATATTGAGAGTTATCCGGAGAAGATTGCCAAGGGCATACCGGGGGCCATAAGGAAAACGATCACAAAAAGCATGGATATCGAACCGGATACGGCTGGACGTGATACCATTCCGGATGCGGCTCAAAGTGATGTCACCCCGGACACGCCTGCAAGGGAAGAGAAGGTCGAGTTTACCTTTTACGACACACTCAAACAAACCGGTGATAACGTAGGAGAGACCTTCACGGATACGAAGGTCCCCTCCCCTGATACGTATACTCCTCCTGAAAAAAAGCAGGCAGGCGGCCCGTACACGATCCAGATAGCATCCTTCAGGGATAAAGGCATGACGGGGGCCTTGATGGAGAAGTTGGCCAATATGGGGTATG
>JAUSPK010000014.1 GCA_030655735.1 Syntrophales bacterium
CTTCTCTCCTTTGTCAGGTAGGCACCGGCCAGCAGATTGTCGATAGTCGTCATCTCCCGGAAGGGCCTTCTCCTTTCGGGACAGTGGATCAGGCCTCTCTTCACGATCTCGTGCGCGGGGATTTCCTCTATTCGTTCCCCGTCAAAGGTCACCGTACCCTCGAGCGTTATATCTCCGGCGGTTGAACGGCGCGTGATCTCCGGTTCCCAGGCCACCAGTCCGGTTATGGCCTTGAGAAGCGTGCACTTGCCCGCCCCATTCGGCCCCACCAAGCTTACCAGCTCTCCCGTATCGACTCCCATGCTCAGGTCATTAATGAGCACGGCCTTATCGTAGCACACCTTTAAATTAGCGACTTCCAGTAGCACTGTTAGATGTTTCCTTCCCCGAGATAAGCCTCGACGACATGGGGGATCTTCACCACCTCATCGGGCGTCCCGTCAGCAATGATAGTTCCGAAATCGAGTACCACAATCCGGTCCACGATCTTCATCAACTGTTGCAGTTTGTGTTCCACAATGATCATGGCCGGCCCCTCACTGTGCAGACGGCCGAACCTGCCGCCCTTGTGCAGGCGCTGCATGGATTTGGCCATCAGATCGGTTTCGGCCGGACTCAGCCCCCCGAAGGGTTCGTCCAGGAGGAGGAGTTCCGGCTCCGTGGCAATGGCCCGGGCGACTTCCAGCCGCTTCAGGTCCCCCTGGGAAAGGGTGGTGGCCTTTTCGAGGGCCATATCGGAGATACCCGCGAATTCCAGGGCATCCATGGCCTTGGCCTCGATCCTCTTCACCCATTCCCCCCGTTTCATGGCCCGGGGGCAGAGGCAGGAGACCATGACGTTGGCAATAACAGGCAGACGACGAAAGGGCCTCATGTTCTGAAAGGTACAGGCAATACCCTCGTTTACGATAGTCCAGGGTTTCTGTCCCACAATCCGTTTGCCCTTGAAGCGGATGTCACCCGAATCAGGTTTCATGATACCGGTTATCAGCCGCAGCAGGGTTGTCTTCCCGGCGCCATTGGGACCGATCAGGCCCAGCACCTCGTTCCGGCCCATCGAAAAATGGGCCTTATTGACGGCCTGCAGTCCTCCGAAGCCCTTGCTCAGATCCTTAACTTCCAGGAACGGTTGGTCTCCCATATTAGATTTCCTCCGCCTCTTCTCTCAACTCTCTCCGAGAGACCTTTCCCACGTCCGTCTTGGGGAGCTCACCGCGGAATTCAATGATCGAGGGGACCTTGTAATGCGCCAGCTTTTCACGGCAGAAGGACATGATCTCCTCCTCGGAGACCTTGCCCCTGGCCTCGCCCTGCAGGACCACGTAAGCCTTGACGAATTGCCCCACTCTGGGATCGGGCACACCAACCACGCCGGCTGCCTTGATCTGCGGGTGACTGAAGAGGACCTCTTCCACGTGCCGGGCAAAGACCGAGTATCCCTTGAACTTGATCAGATCGCGTTTACGATCAAAGAAGTGAAAATATCCCTCTTCATCCATCCTGACCAGGTCTCCCGTTCTGAGCCACTTTTTGCCGTCGATTTCTATGATGGACTCCTCGGTCTCCTCGGGTCTCTTCCAATAACCCTTCATGATGTTGGGACCGTTGAGGATCATTTCTCCCTCTTCGTTCACCGGCACAAACTCCGTGCTGTCAATATTGACGATCGCAGCGGTTACACTGGGGATCGGCACGCCGAAGGAACCCGTCTTGGGCCTGTCGTAGGGCGTGCTGTGACTGACTGCGGTGGTCTCCGTCATGCCGTATCCTTCCAGAATCTTGGAGCCGGTTCGCCTCTCCCAGTCGTTGACGGTTGTCTCGTGCAGTGTATCGGCACCGCAGGCAATCAATTTGAGTGCCTTCCAGTTCACGCGGTCCGTCTTCTCGTACTCCTTGAGATACTCAAACATAAAGGGTACGCCATAGAAACCGGACGCCTTATACCGCACCATGGCCGATAGGATATCATCTATGTCCGGCGTGGTGAAAAGGACAAGGGTGGAGCCCTGAACCAGCCCGTTGAGCATAACCACGACCTGCCCATAGATGTGAAAGAAGGGCAGAAATGCTATGACCACCTCTTTTCCCTCCTCAAATATAGGCCAGAAAGACGTGGTCTGCGCCTGGAGCGCCACTATGTTATAATGGGTAAGAATTGCGGCCTTGGGGAGTCCTGTCGTACCTCCCGTATAGGGCAGGGCGGCGACATCTTCCTTTGGATCGATCTTAACGAGTGGAGGATTTGGGGGATAGTTCTTGATCAGGTCCTGGAATTGAATAAGGCCGGCCTCCTCCATAAACTTGGGCGTCGGGACGTGCATCTCCCCGTAAACCTTCCCAACGGCGCTCTTCCCCAGCATCTTTTTGAGTGCGGGGAGATATTCCGCGATATTGGTCACGATCACATTCTTGAGGGTAAGGCCTGTCTTTTCCACGTTATCATAAAGGAGATCCTGACAGATAATCGTCTCCGCGTCGCTATCCTCAAGCTGATGCTTGAGTTCCTTGCTCGTATAGACAGGGCTGACCGGCGTAACCTTGGCCCCGATCTTCAGCACGGCGAAATAGGAGATAACATACTGGGGACAATTCAACAGGAACAGGGCCACCGTGTCTCCCCGTCCCACCCCCAGATCGGCGAGGGCCGTGGCGAACCGGTCGACCAGTTCCTTCAGCTTCTTATAGCTGATCTTCTTCCCGTAGAAAATCAACGCAGTCTTGGGACCATACTTTTCCACCATCTGATCCAGCAGATCAGGAACAGAGCAATCGGGGATCTCCGCTTCTTCGGGGACACCTTCCGGGTAGTATTTCAACCATGGTTTTGACATATATGCTTCTTTTGCATTCATCTGGCAGCCTCTGTTTCTTATATTGTTTTTTAGCCCAAATCAGCCGTACAGATCCGGCACGTCTTTCGTGTGGCTATATTTTTGACCTTACATCGGGGGCATTCGGTTTCAGCCTTGTCGCGCAACCAGGGGATGAGACCGTCCGGCATGTAAAGAAGGGTGAACAGCACCACAATCGCAAAGAGCAGCATCCGGTATTCGGGCCAGAACTGGAAAAACTCCATCAGTGGATACAGGATAAAGACTGCGGCGACAGGGCCGTATATGGTGACTACCCCGCCGAATATGGCCCAGATAATCACTGTGAAGGACATGGAGATGTCCAGGGTGGATGGACCGGCGATCCGCATAAAATGCGCATAGAG
>JAUSPK010000026.1 GCA_030655735.1 Syntrophales bacterium
CCGACGGAGCGGCGCTCATCCCGGTGGACGCGAAACAGAGCGTCAGTGCAAGTGCTGCGACAACAAAAAAACTAAACCTGAATCTCTTTACCATTGCCTTTCCTCCTTTTTTAGTTGCATGCTACTCTCTAATGATTCCCGCGTGCCCTTTCACCACAGGCATAGGGTTTACAAACCCGGTATTTGTACTATCGTTATAGTGGTATGGGACGAATTACAGACGAGATTTTCTGAATACCTGCACACACGGCCTGACAAAGCGCCTTTAGAAACGAGTTGTTCTGATATCGCGGAACTTATGATGTGGCAGGATGAAACGAATATCACTAACTTCCCCCCGGACAGTAGTAACGATATCGTTGATCAGAAACAGCAGAAGATCAGGGCTTCCATTCACAAAAAGCAGCAGAGAGTCTTTGATTCATGGGAAGCTAATCCGGCATTCTAACTCCTTGGTTTGGTAACATGCCCGGTCTTCCCCTGTCAAGATAAAATGTATATTCCACGGGGCGGCACATCACTTTGTGTGATACCCCCCTTCCCGGGCTTATAAAAGGTGGGGCTCATTAAAAAACGGGCCCCGCTGCAATAAAGCGGAGCCCGTTTCCGTAACGGTCACTATTTAGAGCTAGTCTACTTTCTCAAATCGGCCGGGTACACAAAGTCTTTCGCAGTGCCGGCGCCAACCCTCTTAAATATGTCTTCATTCTCTTCGCATGAGGCCCCCAGGTACTGGATCTTCCCCCCCTCCTGAAACTGAGCCATCGGCTGTATAAAGGCACCGGGGATGGTCTTGTTCAGGGGATCAGAAAGATCGATCCTAACCTTGGAGTGGAAGTAGGGTTTGACCCGCTTCTGCTCGTAGGCCATCTTGCCCAGTGAATAGGTGGTCTCCGTCGTCTCCATCGCCTTGATCAGCTTGTCGATATCATCGACGCCCCCCGCATTCTCGATCACCTTCTTGATGAAGTAGATGTCTGCGTAGGCGAGGTGAACGTGAATCTGGGTCGGAATCTTATGCTTCACTGCCATCTCCACGAAGGGGATGGTCTTGTCCGTCAGCGCAAGGTTGCATTCCGTATAAGAGGTAACAACTCCAAGGGCTTTGCCGCCCGTCAGCTGCCAGAAATCGGAGGTCTGTGCAACGCCGCCGTAGAGGTTGACGGGGATATCGCGCGCTGCCGAATCGGCCCACTGCTTGACGAAGGATTCCGTGTCGGTGAACCAGGAGCTGATGTAGAGAATTACATCGGCCTTTTCCCCGGCGATCTGCTGGAAGAGGGGCAGGTACATCGTCCCCCTCGGTTTGACCGCCTTGCTGTAGACGACATCGATATTAAATTCCTTTTTCATCATCTCTTCCCAAGGGGGCATGTCCATATAATCTATCCCATCGCGCCACTGTTTGGTCCACTCGAGGTCTTCCCAGAGCATGGCCAACCTTATTTTTCTTCCTTGTGCTTTCTTGAACATCACCGGCCATGTTTTCCCGAAGTAATATCTCATCTGGGGATAATGGGCGGGCTCGGGATCCCAGTCACGGAAACAGAATTTGTACTTTTCGTACTCGTCGACGATCCGCGCCGTCAACTCGGACCCCATGGGACCGTTGAAGATCATGATGTGCGGATAGTCCTTGAACATCGCCGCCGCATTCTCCTGGGCGGCAAGGCAGATCTCCGTCCTCCCCTCGACAAAGATGAACTTCGCCTTGTCCTCCATCAGAAGACGCCGCGTACCCTCCACCGTCAGGGACGTCGCGCCCTTGTTATCAGCGATCACATACTTCAGAGGACGTCCGAGGACCCCGCCCGCATCGTTGATCTCCTGGACCGCCAGCTTCTGGATGGCCATGCAGGGTCTCGTCCCCGGCGAAAGCACCATCCCCGCGTAACCGATCACGATCGGTTCTCCCGACGGAGCGGCGCTCATCCCGGTGGACGCGAAGCAGAGCGTCAGTGAAAGTGCTGCTACAACAAATAAGCCAAACCTGAATCTCTTTACCATCATCCTTTCCTCCTTTTTTAGTTGCATGTTACTCTCTGATGCTTCCCGCGTGCCCTTGCACCACAGGCATCGGGGTTTACTCCAATCCCGGCAATTGTACTACCGTCATAGCGATGTGGGATGAATTATCAGTGAACTCTCCTGAACAGCCACGCACACGGTCCGATAAAGTACCGTGCATGAGTTGTTCTGGTACCGTGAAGCTCGTGCTGTAGCAGGATGAAACGAATATCACTAACTTCCCCCCGGACAGTAGTAAAAATATCGTCAACCAAAACCGCTCGAGACCATTGTTTCCATCTGCACAGGAGCAGAGAGTCTCTGCTTTATGAAAACCTTCTCGGACATTTTGTACTTTACTTGGTAGCATGTCCAGCTTTTCCCTGTCAAGAGAAAACATGATCCGCCCGGTGGGACATTCTTCTCCAGGCTCACACAAAGCGATCGATGGACAGTGATACCGATACGCACGGCTTTCGGCATTGTTTCAGCCTCAACTCCAATTGCGCCGGAAGGCTTATAAAAATTGAGCTTCATTAATTCGACCTGCAATCCTTATTGCGCAAAGCTTATAAGAATTGGTCATCCACAGGTATACCGATTCGCTCCGCTCACTGGTATTAATTCGACCTGCACCTTTCATTGCGCCAGAGGCTTATGAAACGTGGGTCTCATTAAAAAACGGGCCCCGCTGCAGTGCAGAGGGGCCCGTTTCGGTAACTAACAGTTATGTTGGCAGAGTGCTACTTCTTGTCTCTCTTTCTCAGCTCGGCCGGCATCACATAGTCGCTCGGGGAACCGACCCCCTTGAATGAGTCTTCATTCAATACGCACGAAGCTCCCAGGTACTGGATCTTCCCGTCGTTCTGGAACTGGGCTATCGGCTGGAAATAGACGCCTTTGAGGTCCTTATTCAGAGGATCAGAGAGGTCCGCTCTGACCTTGGAGTGGAAGTAGGGTTTCACCCTCTTCTGCTCGTAGGCCATCTTGCCCAGCGAATAGGTGGTCTCCGTCGTCTCCATCGCCGTGATCAGCTTGTCGATATCATCCACGCCCCCCGCGGTCTCGATTACCTTCTTGATGAAGTAGATGTCCGCGTAGGCAAGGTGAACGTGGATCTGGGTCGGAATATTGTGTTTCCTGGCCATCTCCACGAAGGGGATGGTCTTCTCCGTCAGCGGGATAAGACAGTCGGTAAAGGAAGAGACAATGCCCAGGGCCTTCCCACCGGTCAGCTGCCAGAAATCGGATGTCTGTGCGACGCCGCCGTAAAGATCGACGGGGATATCGCGCGCGGCCGAATCGGCCCACTGCTTGGCGAAGGATTCCGTATCGGTGAACCAGGAACTCACGTAGAGGATATTCTGGGCCCCTGTTCCGGCGATCTGCTGGAGGAGAGGCAGATACATCGTCCCCCTCGGTTTGACCTTCTTGCTGTAGACGACCTCGATATCGAATTCTTCCTTGAGCATCTTCTCCCAGGAGGGGAAGCCCAGTGAGGGGATACCCTCGCGATACGACTTGGTCCACTCGAGATCTTCCCAGAGAATGGCCAGTTTATGGATGCCACCGGGTATCCGCTGCTGCCATGCGTTTTTAAAGAAATATCTCATCATTGCGTACTGGGAAGGCTCCGGATCCCAGTCACGGAAACAGAACCTGTACTTTTCATACTCGTCCACGACCCGGTCGGTCAGCTCCATCCCCATGGGACCGTTGAATATCATGATGTGCGGGTAGTCCTTGAACATGGCCGCCGCGTTCTCCTGGGCGGCAAGGCAGATCTCCGTCCGTCCCTCGACAAAGATGAATTTCGCCTTCTCTTCGAGTAGCAGACGGCGCGTACCCTCGACCGTCAGGGACGTGGCCCCCTTGTTATCGGCGATAACGTACTTCAGCGGACGTCCGAGGACCCCGCCAGCCGCGTTGATCTCCTGGACAGCCAGCTTCTGGATGGCCATGCAGGGTCTCGTCCCCGGCGAAAGCACCATCCCCGCGTACCCGATGACGATCGGCTCTCCCGACGGAGCGGCGCTCATCCCGGTGGACGCAAAACAGAGCGTCAGTGAAAGTGCTGCGACAACAAACAAACTAAATCTGAATCTCTTTACCATTACCATTCTCTCCTTTATTCTATTGTAGTTGCAACTATCGTTGCATGTTAGCCCCTGATTATCCCTGCGCACACCCCTGCAAACACCGGGGGATTTAATACACCCTCTCGAGGCGTAAACCCGCCAATCGTACTACCATCATGTTGATATGGGATGATAAATCGGTGAAACGTCTTGAATGGGTACGCGGAAGACGCCCCAAGGCGTCTTCCGCAGTACATCGCTCCACCACGGCGAAACCCGCCGCACAGCAGGATAAAACTGATACCACTTACTTCCCCCCCGGATAGTGAAGATATCGTCAACAAGAATGTTGGGGGGTCATTGATTCCACTAATGCTCAGCAGTAAAGATTACTTTATTCCCGAAGCCCAATGAACAACAACCCAGCCTTCTTAGTTACCTTACAGATATTTCGTTTTTACGTACTCGTTATCCTTTCCTATCTCACAGGAAACCCATTTGATCCGTGGAGGTGATTCGGTCATCTTGACAAATCCGGATGTGATAACGTATTTCCCCAGCACCTCATCCTCAACCTCTTTAAATGATTTCCGGATCGCCCATTGCGGGTTCTCCACCGTATCCTCAGGCGTCATAACCTTCATGACGATAGGTATACCGCCTCCCCGCCATTTGGATCGTGCCGACTTCAGGGCGTAGGTCAATGCCTTTACGGTCAGCTCGTCGGCCGTATACTTCATCGTTTCCTTCTCAATTTCCTGGTGTAGCTCCATCGCCTGCTCGATAATATCGGGGATACGGTCCGGCGTATACTTGAAGTCGTCTTCAAGGTCCCACCTGTTGAGAATCTTCAGCAGGGCGCGAAAATCCTGGTCCCTGGGCGCCGCGATCGCCACCAGGCCATCCTTGCACTTCCAGTGGCCGTAAGGATACAGGATGAAATCGAGTACGCCGATTCGAGGCCGCGGTTTATCCCAGGTAAAGCCGATGGTAGCAGGAAAACCGGTCATCGATGAGTAGGAATCCATACCGGCGATGTCGACCATTTGGCCCTCGCCGGTGCCCTGACGATGCAGAAGCGCCATCATTCCGCCCAGGGCCGCAGAGATACCCGTGACATACCATCCCATCCACATCCCCGCCTTTAAAGGCCAGTTGTACGGTTCCGGTTCGGTGTCAAAGTCCCCGATCTGGGATGACAGGCCGGAGCCGGTCTGGGTCGTTATATCCGTATCGGGAAGGTTGGCGAACTCCTTGGCCTTCTTCGTATACTGGCCATACGGCGTAATGGGAATGTACACCAGGCCCGGATTCTTTTCGGAGAGCTGCCGGTATCCGATGCCCCAGGAGTCCATTTTCCCAGCCGGGAAGCTTTCAATCACAACGGCCGCCTTCTGTGCCAGGGCGCCGAAGGTCTCACGATCCTCCGGGCTGTTTTCGAGATCCAGGGTCATGTACCGTTTGTTCCGCCCCTCCATCATGAAGGGGATGCCGACACCCTTGACGTTTCTGCCGTAGGGTGTCATCTTCCGGCAGGGATCACCCCCGGCAGGTTCGATCTTTATGACATCCGCTCCGAATTCGGCAAAGAAGCTTGCGGCAACGATCCCTGAGAAATTCGCCGAGCTGGCATCAAGGACCATGATATCGTCTAGAACCTCGGGGCGTCCCTCAGGCGTCTTGAGTTTTTCAACCGTTTCCTTCCACACCGAGACATTCGCACCAGCACTCGAATATCGCGTATAGACCTTTTCTTTACTTTTCTTTTTGAATAAGCTCATCTCTTGACCTCTCTGCCGTAGTTATAGATGGGATCCTTATCAAGATTGTAATAGAGCGGCGGTTTCAGCCCCGGTCTGTCATCACCCGTTCCTATAACCTTCTTCTCCTCGAGATCGGCCATCTCCGCTTCCGTCAGACCGAGGAACTTCATCAGAACAAGCCGGTTGTGATATCCGAGAGGACGGGCCAGCCACTTCGTTCTCGACGGGGTCTTGCTCAGGCGAGCCGAGGGACCGGCTATGGCAAGTTCACCGTACATCTCATCGTTGAAAAGGATCACGCTCCCGCGCTCCCGCCGCCATTCATCGTCACAGATCATCCTGTCGGTCGCAACCTCGGCGGCGGCAAAGCCCTTGTCATTGGCGAGCCTTACGATCTCATCACAATCCTTCGTCTTGATCCAGTCACCGACGATAGTTCTCAGTGCCTCCGCGTTTTCCTCTTTCAGGGCCTCAAGATAGTCGGAGAATCGCTTGTCCTTAAGGAGATCTTCCTTCCCCATGACGCCGCAGAGCGCTTCAAACTGTTTCTCGGTGGCACAGGCCAGCCCCAGAAATTTTCCATCGCGGGCCTTGAAGATAGATGCGGCAACCATCGAGGGGTCGGCATGACCCGTCCGTCCCAGCGCCTCACCGGTTACGCTCTTATAGGTAAAGTGACTCAGGGTTCGTATCATCGAATCCGTCTGGGAGAGATCAAGGTACTGTCCCGTGCTGGTCTTGTTCCGGTGATAGAGGGCCATGAGCAGGACCAGGGCCCCGAGGTTTCCCGGGACAAAGTCGCCCAGATAGTCGGGAAGCTTATAGTATCGTTCCGTGTCCGGGAACCCGTTCAGGCTCAGCACCCCGCTGGCCGCCTGGGCGAGGAGGTCCCAGCCCGGAAAGTAGCGCATGGGACCGTACTGCCCATAGGTGGAGCAGCTTAGAAAGATGAGCTTGGGGTTGATCTTGCTGAGGGTCGAATAGCCGACCCCCCAGGCCTCCGCGGTCCCCGGTGCGAAATTCTCAAGGACGATGTCGGCGTCCTTCACCATCTTGTAGATCAGTTCCTTCGCCTCCTGACGCTTCAGGTCGAGAGACACAAAATATTTATTCTGGGTCACAAAGTGCCAGATCGGGTTTGAGTGCTTCCAGTACCTCCCCCAATAGGTGGCCGGTCGCCAGAGGTCTCCATAGAAGGGAAGTTCCAGCTTTATTACCTCGGCTCCATAGGTAGCCAGAATTCTCGACGCCGTGGGGCCGAAGATCACGTGCGTGAAATCCAGAACCCTGAGGCCCTTAAAAACCTCCGGCTTTTCATTGGTGCCGGCTGGATCGAACAGTTTCGCGGTATACGAAAAATAGTCTTCCATAATTTATCTCCCCAAATATGCCTTCCTCACGAGATCGCTCTTCATGAGATCTTCGGATTTTCCTTCTATGACAACCTTGCCATCCTGGATCACATACCCTCTGTCGGCCAGTTGGAGCGCCCTGAGTGCGTTCTGCTCGGGCAGAAGGATCGTAATCCCCTGCTCCCGGAGCTTCCCTAACGCCGCGAAGACCCCGTCCACGATAACCGGTGCAAGACCGACCGACGGTTCATCAACCATGATGAACTTGGGATGCGACATGAGCCCCCTGCCGATGTTGAGCATCTGCTGCTCGCCACCGCTGAGGAGCCGAGCCTCCTGGTTGGCTCGAGACTTCAGTATGGGGAAGAGTTCCACTACCCATTCCATGGCCTCATGTCTGTCTTTCCAGGCATCTCCCGGATAGGCGCCGATGAAAAGGTTTTCCTTCACCGTCAGATAGGGAAACACCCGGTGGCCCTCCGCGATGTGAATGACCCCTTTTTCGACAATCTCATGGGGGGGCTGCCCCGTAATATCACTGCCCTGGAATACAACCGTCCCTGAAGTTGCCTTCATAACGCCCTGAACAACGTTCAGGATCGTACTCTTGCCGGCCCCGTTCGAGCCTAGGAGGGTCACTATCTCGTCAGGCCGTATGTTAAAGCTGACGTCGTGTAGTACGGGAAGGTTCCCGTAGGATGCGCAAAGATTTTTTACCTCAAGCATAATTCCTCCACCCCTTACCTAAGTAAGCCTCTACTACCGTGTCGTTATTGACAACCTCATCGGGAGTCCCTTCGGCGATCTTCTGACCGTACTGGATTACAACAATCCGGTCAGCCGCCTCGACAAGAACCGCCATGACGTGCTCGATCCAGAAAATCGTCAGGTCGAACTGCTCCTTCGCCTTGAGAACCATCTTGACCGCTGTGCTCGCCTCCCCCGGATTGAGCCCCGCCATGACCTCGTCGATAAAGAGGACCTTCGGCGTAGTGGCTAGCGCGCGGGCAAGTTCCAGCATCCGCAACTCAAAAAAGGTCAGGTCCCTGGCCAGGATGTTCCGCTTGCTGAAAAGACCGACAAACTCAAGATAGTGGGTAGCATTACCGGCCGCGTCCTCAAAGCTCTGATTCTGCCGGTTCTTTCCGCACAGACAAGCGGTTATCACGCTCATAAGCGCCGTCAATTCAGGAAAGGGCCGCGGGATCTGATAGGTCCGGGCAATCCCCTCATGTACCCTCTTATGGGGGGGCATCGCGGTGATATCCGTCCCGTCAAGGATAATCTTACCGGCATCCGCCTTCAGATATCCGCCCATGACGTTTACCATCGTGGATTTTCCCGCACCGTTGGGCCCGATAAATCCCAGCGTTTCCCCCTTTTTGATAGAGAAGCTCACATCATCGATCGCGACAAGACCGCCGAATCGCTTTGTTATATTTGTGCATGTTAGAATTTCCGACATCGTGTTCTTACCTCCGCACATGAATTTGTGGCATGTATTCCCGGTAGTGCCGCCTACGGTAAAGACCGAATAGCCCCTCTCCACGCGGAAGCACGAAAAGGAGAATCAGAAGTATTATCGGGAAGGCAACAGGTTGGAAGTCCCCCATGACTCTGATAAGGAACTCCTCAAGAAAGGCGACGAAGTAACCACCGGCAACACATCCGAAGATCTGTGCGCGACCGCCCACCATGAAGACCAGGAGAATCTTGAGCATATAGGTCATGGGCAGATAGGTAATACCCGAGAAGGTCCCGAAGTAATGGGCCATAAACCACCCCATCACGCCGATCATCGAAGCGGCGCCGATGAAGGTAAGGATCTTTACCTTGTTGATATTGACCCCGATGCCGTGAGCCACCTCTTCATCGTCGTTGATGGCTGCCATAATCAGCCCGTATCGTGATTTCAGGACCTTGTTGCAGATCAGCAGGAGGATGACCATAATAAAGGCTGATATATAGGCGGCGGCGAGGAAGTTGAGCTTGGCCCCGCCGAGGTCGAAAAGCAGCTCGATGCCAAAGAGCCCGACGTCCCCCTTGAAAATCCCCGTCCATATAAACGTAACCTCTAGGAAGACGAGAGGAAGAAGCAGTGTCAGAAGCACGTAGTACAGACCCTTGGCCATGATTACCAGAGGACTGAAAATAAGCGCGCAAAACGCGGACATAAGAATCGCGAGGGGAAGGGTTAGCCATGGGCTCAATCCCATGTGAATGCTGAGGAGTGCCGCCACATACCCCCCGACACCGATAAAGAAGTTGGGGCCGAAGTTGATTCGTCCCGTTCCGACGGTCATCAGGGCCAGGGGAATGGCGATGGCCGCGTAGATATTGGCCGATACCATCGTATTGACAAGGCCGGGCTGGACAAAGTAGGCGATCGCCGGGAACGCGATCAGGGCAATCGTCCAGTAGATGCTGTTCCGCCAGTACCGGGGTTCGACCATCCAGTCCCACTTCTTCCCCCTCCACCGAATAACGATCCGATCTCTTTTGATTTCAACGTCTACCATAATGATTCACTCCTCGCTATTCCTTGGGGTCGTACTATCAGGATCACCATAACCAAAACCAGAGCCGACAGGTTCATAAACCGCGGTTCACCTACCACAAAACACATGAGCGCGTGGTCAAAACCGATCAGAAAGGCCGCGATGATGGTGCCCTTGATATTTCCAAGCCCCCCCAGCACGGCGATCAGGATCGCGATGGTCATGTACTGCCAGCCCATAGCCGGTTCCACGGTCCAGATCGGCGCTATCAGAAGCGTGGCGACGATGACCGGTAACAGAACAAGCATCATGGTTAAGGTATACAGTTTTTCAACGTTAAGCCCCACAAACTGGGAATTTAAGATGTCCTGGGACAGTGCCCTGACGGCGAGACCCGCCTTCGTTTTGATAAAGAAGAGGGCGAAAAGGCCCGTCATGACAAGGGCTATTACCGATGCCAGGATGAGCTGTTTCGGGGCTACGGCGAGACCAAGCTGCCAGATTCCGTCCATCAACGTTGTATCGAGATAGACTCCCTCCTGAATCGGGTAGCGCCACGCGGCCAACTGGTCGACGATAAGGGCAACCAGAAGAAGCCCCGTCAGCAGCGTCATCTCATCATCCATATACCGTTTAACCATGAAGGTATAGAT
>JAUSPK010000031.1 GCA_030655735.1 Syntrophales bacterium
ACCGCGAAGGTAAAACTGGTCGGATCCAAGAGCCTGGGACGGTCCGAAGGGACGGCGCAGAGGGTCGTCGACAGACGAGAATTCTAACGACAGGGAGGAGATATGAAGGTAGAGCAAATTTCCGTATTTATGGAGAACAAGCCCGGCGGGCTCGAACATGTGACCCGGGTACTGGCGGATGCGGATATCAACATCAGGGCGCTGTCCCTCGCCGACACCTCGGATTTCGGTATCCTGAGGCTTATTCTGAATGACATAGACTCGGCGGAAAAGGCCCTCCAGGGGGAGGGCTTCACGGTAAGGCGCACCCATGTCGTGGCGGTGGAAATCCCCGATCGTCCGGGGGGTATGCACAGTATTTCTAAGGTCCTGGCGGGGAAGAACATCAATGTTGAATACGCCTACGCCTTTGTGGAGAGAAGCGGCGAAAACGCGATCATCATATTCAAGTTTGATGATATTGACATGGGGATAGAGGTCCTCCTTGAGAACGGGTTCACCGTACTGCCCGGCGAAAAGGTCTACCGCCTCTAGGATGTCCTGGGAGGGAACAGGGTACGAACCACCTTCTCGGGAACAAGCAGCCCCCCATCCCCCGGCGCCAAGGCACAAAAGCCCCAAAAACCCTATTGACATCGTAATTGTTTGATGTTACTGGCACCGAAGAGGATCGTTACAAGCAACGGGGACAGTGCATGGGTACGGGAAAAGAGAGATTGAGAAGGTGGCGGGAGCGAAACAGGGCGGAAGGAAAGCAATCCTTTACCATTATGCTCTCACAGGAAGCCAAGGAGATCTTGCTCGAGGAGAAAGAGATCGCAGGGGCGAACTATTCCACCATTATCGAAAAGGCCCTCCTGAACTTCAGAAAGATGGCCGGCACCCCTGTTACAGATGATCATAAACCGAAGAGAGCCAAGATATTGATAGACGAAGACGGTATACTGCGGGGAGAGATCGAACAGGAAGAGGGGCGTGGAGAAAAGATGATCACCATCGAGGATAACAACCCTCAATTGGGCGAGGGCCTTATACCGAGACTTCTGAAACGATCCAACAGCAGGTTCTACAAGCTCAAAAAATGATGAGCACCCTCCGACCCGTAACAGCACACCCCTCGAAAAGCTGAAACCCGAAGGGTAAAGAAGGATTTTTCGTTGCCTATTCCTGCCGGAGGCACACCGTCTGAAGATCCGGCGTCTACCCCTCAGGATTTGACAACTTGGTCCCTGAGCGGCAGAAGCGATGAGCCGCGGGGAAACCGTCAATTGTTTGTCTTGTCGCCTTTTTCACCGGCAAGGAATTCTCTCCTGATCTTGTACCATTTTTCCAACCTGTCTTTTATGACCTTTTCATACCCCCTGGTGGTCGGAGAGTAGTAGGTCCGACCTTTCAGCTTTTCCGGCAGATATTCCTGGGGAACATGGGCGTCGGGGAAATTGTGGGCGTACTTATACCCTTTGCCATAGCCCAGGTCTTTCATCAGCCGTGTCGGTGCATTTCGTATGTGGAGAGGAACGGGGAGGGCACCGGTCTTTCGTATGTCTCCCTTCACCGTGCCGAAACCAGCATAGAGGGCGTTACTCTTAGGTGCAGTCGCGAGATACACCGCGGCCTGCGCAAGGGCAAGCTCTCCCTCCGGGAGCCCGATACACTGAAATGCCTGCAGGGCGGATACCGCAATCCCCAGTGCAGCCGGGTCGGCGTTTCCCACATCTTCGGAGGCAAACCGTATCATCCTGCGGAGGATAAAGAGCGGGTCTTCGCCGGCCTCAAGCATACGCCCCAACCAGTAGAGGGCGGCATCCGGATCACTTCCCCTTAGACTCTTGTGGAGGGCCGATATCAGGTTATAGTGTCCCTCCCCCTTCTTATCGTACTGAAGGGCCTTCCTCTGAAGCGCCTCTTCCACCGTTAGAAGAGTAATCCTTCCACCCGTCTGAACAAGTGATACCGAAGCCTCCAGGTTGTTGAGCGCCGTGCGGGCATCTCCATCCGCCGTCCATACCATGTGGTCAAGGGCATCATCATCCACCGACAGCGACAGATTGCCAAGTCCGCGTTTCTCATCGACGAGTGCGCGCCTCAGGATTGCGGTCAGGTCCTCAGGGGAATAGGATTCAAGCACCATGACGCGCGCCCGGGACAGGAGGGGTGATATGACCTCAAAAGAGGGGTTCTCGGTAGTGGCGCCGATAAGGGTAATCAGACCGCTTTCAACATGGGGAAGGAAGGCGTCCTGCTGCGCCTTGTTGAAGCGGTGGATCTCATCGACGAACAGGATGGTCCTTTTCTGGTGATAACGGAGCTGCCCCTTTGCCTCTTCTATGACCGCCTTGATCTCCTTGACGCCGGAGAGAACGGCGGAGATCGTCTCAAAATGGGACTTCGTCTCATGGGCGATGATACTCGCCAAGGTGGTCTTGCCGGAACCGGGGGGGCCCCAGAAGATCAGCGAAAATAGATTGTCTTCGGCAATGGCGCGTCGGAGCAGGCTGTCCTGACCGATGATACGATCCTGTCCCTCAAAATCATCGAGGGTTTCGGGCCGCATTCGGTCCGCCAGGGGACGCGCCATCGACCCTGTCTCCGGCTGTCGCTCGTCAAATAAATCCATGAAATGCCGTGCCCCTCAAGAATCCATTACCATCCCATTCGACCGTTTTCACCGGGGCACAATACCATACTTTGAAAAAATTCTACATATTCTTCCGTTTCTTCACGGCATCCGCTATCTCGAGTATGGTGGTCATCTTGTCCTTGGGCGGCGTATGGAAGCAGCTGTCCCACTCATCATCTGAAAGGCACTCTCTCAGATGCTCTTCTACCGGTATCAGGTCCTGCCAGCACCTGAGTGTCATCCGGCAGGGGAGATCACCCTGTTCGCGCCTGCAGTAGGCAAAGGTAACCTCCCCTCCCAGCCGGGGACATCGCAACACCAAATGGTCAAATCTATTCATCATAATCTCATGCTTTTACCTGAAGGATGCCGTTGGTCCGGTTACAGCATAAAGGGCTTCAGACCTTCAGCGTTCATTTTCCCCTACGGTTTCGGGAACTGTCCGATGGTCTTCTTCGCCCGTTCGATCTCCTCATCCGGAAGTTGGTAATCGGTCAACTTACCGGAAAGATAGGCATCATACGACGCAAGGTCGACCAGTCCGTGGCCGCTCCAGTTGAAGAGGATAACCTTCTCCTTCCCCTCCTCCTTCGCCCGCCGTGCCTCCTGAATCACGGCCGCAATGGCGTGGTTCGTCTCGGGGGCGGGTATGAATGCCTCGGACCGGGCCCACTGTATCCCTGCCTCGAATGTCTCAAGCTGATGATACGACCGGGCCTCAACGAGCCCCTCTTTTACCAGGTGGCTGACAATCGGCGCCATACCGTGGTATCTGAGCCCCCCCGCGTGAATCGGGGCCGGCACGAAATCGTGGCCGAGAGAGTACATGGCGAGGAGCGGCGTGGTCATCGCCAGGTCTCCAAAATCATACCCGAAGGGGGCCTTCGTGAGGGTCGGGCAGGAGGTCGGTTCCGCCGCGACGATCGAAACCTCTTTGCCGTGTATCTTGTCACGCGCGAAAGGCAGGGCTATCCCGGCAAAATTACTTCCCCCGCCGGCACAGCCGATTACCACGTCAGGATATTCGCCTATCTTTTCAAGCTGTTTCTGGGCCTCAAGGCCGATAATCGTCTGGTGGAGCAGGACATGATTCAGAACGCTCCCCAGCGAATAGCGGGAATCTTCCTTCCCGACCGCGTCTTCAATCGCCTCGCTGATGGCCATCCCCAAGCTCCCCGGTGAGTCGGGGTGATCGGCAAGCACCTTTCTCCCCGTCTCGGTTATGTTGCTCGGGCTGGGAAAGCATTTACCCCCCCATGTTTCCATCATCATCCGGCGGTACGGTTTCTGGTCATAGCTGACCCGGACCATGAAGACCCGGCACTCAAGACCGAACATATTGCAGGCCATGCTCAGCGCGCTTCCCCACTGACCAGCCCCGGTCTCGGTCGAGATCTTTTTGATCCCGAATGCCTTGTTGTAATACGCTTGAGCGACGGCGGTGTTCGGCTTGTGAGAACCGGCGGGACTGACCCCTTCATTTTTATAATAGATTCTGACCGGCGCATCGAGCAGCTTTTCGAGATTGTATGCCCTATAGAGCGGGCTCGGCCGCCAGAGCATATATTTCTCCAGGACCTCTTCGGGGATATCTATCCACCGTTCGGCACTCATCTCCTGCTCGATAAGATTCATCGGAAAAATCGGGGCCATGTCTTCGGGCTTCAGAGGCTGCCCCGTTCCCGGGTGAAGGGGAGGGCTCATAGGGGTCGGCATATCGGCCATAATATTGTACCACTGCCTCGGGATCTCGTCCTCATTCAAGAACACCTTTGTCTGTCTCATAACATCTCCTCCTTATGTAATAGTGAAAATAGTGAAAAATCAAAATCCAACGCTGCGATACAAACAGAAACGCCATGGAAAAATCCCATGGCATTTTATAAGCAAACAAAAAGCCGTGGGAGGCTTCGCCCACGGCCGGCAGATACTTCGGCACCTAAGTGGACAGGGCTATACAGACCCGCCACCACCAAAAGAACCCGTTTTCTGTTTCCACGTGCACCATCAAAATAACCCCTGTTCGGTTGTTTCTGTGTATAGAAACACAGATGAAATCCTATGTCAAGCCCAAAAATACCGATTATCGATTCATAAGGGATTTAGCTCCCTGAAAGATATTTGACGAACCCATACTTTTTGAGTATAAGCTTTGAACTTACCGCAGAACCTACCTAAGGGAGGAATGCATGATCAGAATACTCTTGATCGGAAATGGCGCCAGGGAACATGTGATAGCGGAGACGATCAAGCGCTCACGTCATGACACCGCACTTTTTTCCTGCATGAAATCCAACAACCCCGGAATAGCATCCCTTTCAGACGATGTATTGCTGGGAAGTTATGGCGACCAGGGAGAGATCGTCCGATTCGCGAAGAAACACAGGGTTGATTTCTCGATAATCGGCCCGGAAGACCCCCTGAACAACGGTATTGTCGATTTTCTGAAAAAGGAGGGAATTCCATCCGTCGGTCCGACACAGAGCCTGGCACGGCTGGAAACGTCAAAGACCTTCACACGGAATCTGCTGGAAAAATACGACATCCCAGGGAATCCCCGCTTCAAAACCTTCTCTTCTATTGAAGGTGTCGAAGCGTTTATCGGAGGGCT
>JAUSPK010000034.1 GCA_030655735.1 Syntrophales bacterium
TTTGTACGATGAGAGAGGGTCTACGCCTGCGGCACCCTCAGGACTGCGAGTGAAGGCCGATGGCGGGACACACAGAACGGCACGCCCGGCAGGACGTCAAGCATCCGGGCGTACCCTGAGAAGTTTTTCTTATGGCTCGACGGCAATCGGATCTCCCGCGGCCGAGGCGCCGCCGGAAAGAACCCTTGCAAATATGCCTTCCCTGGGCATCACGCAGTCACCGACTTCAAAAAATATCCGGCACCTGTTGTGGCAGACCTTTCCAATCTGCGTTATCTCGATGAGAACATTCGCCCCTATCCTGAGTTTGGTCCCGATGGGAAGAGAGAGGAGATCGATCCCCTCCGTGGTCAAATTTTCGGCGAAATCCCCGAACGTGACGGTCAGCCCCTTGTGCCTGATCTTCTCAACGCTTTCCTCCGCCAGAAGGCTGACCTGCCTGATTTCCGCTCCCGCGTGAGCGTCATCCTCTATCCCGAAATTTGCAACCATGCGACACCGATCCACGGGTCGTTTCTTTGAGCCGACTTCCTGCCCGATATTTATGGAGAGTATCTTCCCCGTACGACTGTTCATGCTGAAATTCCTTTCTTCTTTTATCTTTCTACAAGAGACACGCCGAAACAATGGCCATCCCCGATAGTATTGAGATTTATGTTTTACGCAATATCTTCAACTCCTTCGCCCAAGACAGCAGATGATGCCTTCATGTAAATATCCTTTCACAATCGATCATATTTTGCTGAAACATCATTTTTTTCGCAATCTCGGCAGAAAAGTCGGCACTTCTTTGGCGTAACTGTCGTAGGCTTCACCGAATTCCGCTATCACTAACCGTTCTTCCGCTCTGGCCAGTCTTACATATACCACCACCAGTACCGGAAACATGGCCAGGGTCAGGATGGTCGGCCACATCACCAGGAAGCCGGTCATGACCAGCAAAAAGCCGTCATATTGGGGATGCCGCACCCAGGCATAGGGACCTGTTGTGGCCAGCGTGCCTTCCTTCTGTGCGGCGTGAAGCACCCGCCAGGCCCGGTAGGTTATGTAAAAGCCTGCAATTATAAGCAGGTTGGCAACCAGATGAATGGGGTTGGTATGCGGATTCCCCGTAAACCCGAAAATTGTCTGCCAGATGTGGCCGCTGCCGTGGGCGAAAATATCCGTCTGTGGATATTTGCTCTGCAGCCACCCGGAGAGCAGATAGATGGTCAATGGAAAGCCGTACATCTCCGCAAACATTGCCACGATAAAAGCGGAAAAAGCTCCCAGGGATCGCCAGTCAAGCCTTGTCTTAGGTTTAATGAAACTGAAGGCAAAGAAAATGAAGATCGCTGAGTTGATAATAACAAGAAACCACAGTCCGTATGCCTGCGTTGTATCTGTCATGATATGACCTCATTATATTTTTCATGCCGTACCTATGCTCAACGATCGTACGGTCAATCAGCACACCCGGTTATCCTATTTTTACCATCCGCAGCCGGAGCGCATTGAAAACCACCGAGACGGAACTGAAACTCATGGCCGCAGCGGCGATGATCGGGCTCAGCAGAATGCCGAAAACCGGGTACAAAACACCTGCCGCCACCGGCACGCCCAGGGCGTTGTAGGCAAAGGCCCAGAAGAGATTCTGCTTGATATTGCGCATCGTGGCTCGGGAGAGTTTTCTGGCCCGGACAATGCCAGTCAGATCGCCCTTGACCAGGGTGACGCCGGCACTTTCCATCGCCACATCCGTGTCGGTTCCCATGGCAATACCCACGTGGGCCTGGGCCAGGGCGGGCGCGTCATTGATGCCGTCGCCAGCCATGGCAACCATATGGCCCTCATCCTGGAACTTTTTGACCACAGCCGCCTTTTCATCGGGCAGCACCTCGGCCACCACCTCGTCAATATCGAGTTTTTTCGCCACCGCCTGGGCAGTGATCTTATTGTCGCCGGTCAGCATGATGATGCGGATGTTTTCACCGTGCAGCTGACGAATGGCCTCAGGCGTGCTTTCCTTGATCGGATCGGATACCGCGAGAAGCCCGGCGAGTGTGCCATCAACGGCCACGAACATGACCGTCTGGCCTTCGGCCCGCATTTCCTGCGCTTTTGGGGCAAGGGCTTCGGCATCAATACTGAAATCATCCAGGAGTTTCCGGTTGCCAAGGAGCGTCGCGTGGCCGTCCACCTGCCCGGAAACGCCCTTGCCGGTATGGGAGTTGAAATCTTTCGCATCGGTGGGGTTGATATTGCGGGCCAGGGCGCCATCCACGATCGCCGCTGCCAGCGGATGCTCGCTGCCCTTTTCAAGGCTGGCGGCAAGTTTCAACAGTTCCGTTTCTTCTATGCCCGCGGCGGGAACCACCCCGGTCAGCTTCGGCTTGCCCACGGTCAGCGTGCCAGTTTTGTCCACAACCAGCGTATCCACCTTCCGCAGGGTTTCAATGGCTTCGGCATTCCTGAATAACACCCCCATCGTCGCGGCCCGGCCAGTCGCCACCATGATGGACATCGGTGTGGCAAGCCCCAGTGCGCAGGGACAGGCAATGATCAAAACGGAAACGGCGGCAATCAGGGCATGGGCAAGGCGCGGGTCAGGTCCGAACAGATACCAGACGCCGAAGGCAAGAAGCGCGATGCCAATGACTGCGGGCACGAAATAGCCGGCTACCAGATCAGCCAATTTCTGGATAGGCGCCCGGCTGCGCTGCGCCTCGGCAACCATGTGGACAATCTGCGCAAGCAGGGTATCGCTCCCGACCTTCTCAGCCACCATGATGAGAGAACCCGTGCCATTGACTGTTGCGCCGATCACCTTGTCGCCCGCCTGTTTTTGCACCGGAATCGGCTCGCCGGAAATCATGGATTCGTTCACCGAACTCGTCCCTTCCAGAACAACGCCGTCAACCGGCACCTTTTCCCCCGGTCTGATCCGCAACCGGTCGCCTTGCCGGACATGTTCAAGTGGAATGTCGCTCTCCGTACCGTCTTCAGCGATCTTGCGGGCCGTTTTGGGTGCCAGACCGAGGAGTGCCTTGATGGCGGTGCCGGTCCGGCTGCGGGCGCCGAGCTCCATAACCTGGCCCAGCAGGATCAGCGTAACGATGACAGCGGCCGCCTCGAAATAGACGCCCACCGTCCCCTCCGCACCCCGCATAGAGGCCGGGAAGATATCCGGGATAAGAACGCCGACAAGGCTGTAGAGATAGGCGACAGAAACGCCCAAGCCGATCAAAGTGAACATATTGAGGCTTTTATTGATGATCGACTGTACACCCCGAACAAAGAAGGACCAGCCTGCCCAAAGCACTACAGGGGTAGCCAGGACAAGTTCGAGCCAGTTCAAGGTTTTGGCCGGGATGAACTGCTCCAGCAGATGGCCGCCGGGGAGCATCTCTCGCATGGCGATCAATACCAGCGGCACAGTCAGGATGGCCCCGAAGAGGAACCGCTTTCTCATATCCTTGTATTCCCGGTTTTCCTCTTCCTCATCCAGAGAGATGCCGCGCGGCTCCAGTGCCATACCGCATTTTGGACAAGTGCCGGAACCTTCCTGTACTATTTCCGGGTGCATGGGGCAGGTGTATTCAGTGTGCGACGCCGCCCGCACGGGAGTAATCGATTCCAACGCCATGCCGCACTTGGGGCATGGCCCCGGCCTGTCCTGTCTCACCTCCGGGTGCATGGGGCAGGTGTAGATGCGGCCTTGAGAGGAATCTTTATCTGGAAGCGGTCCCGTGCCGGATTTGTTGCCTGTAAAACTTGCCGGATCATTTTTAAATTTTGCAAGGCAGTTATTGCTGCAAAAGTAATATGCCTTCCCTTCATGATCATAGCGGGTAAAGGCTTTTTCATCTCCGGTGCTCATCCCGCAGACAGGATCAAAATATTGCGCCGTTTGAGCATGAGCATTGTGGTCGCACTGATTTGTGTGGTTTCGGTTGCTCTTTTTCATTTAACTCCCCTCCCGTGTATGCGCTATGGTGTTTTGAATTTCATGGCCGCCTTGTAATGGGTAACCGTACGGAAGAAAACCGCTCAAACCATATCGGCGCCATACACGATCACTCTCCCTGTGTCGGACACCACCTTTTATGCAGAAAATTATATATAGGCACAAAGACGATTCCGATATATGTTCCATAGAGAAAGCTCTCGATAAGGCCGAGAATAAACCCGCCGAAACTTATCCACTTGAAAGCTGGAAGCACCGCCTCAAGGAATACAGACATGCCATGAAGCCTCGGAGGGACAATCAACCCATAAATGACACATATAACAAATGATATTGAAAACAATAAACTCAGTGACCAACTGACCACCCTTATACTAAGCATCGCTCAACCTCCTCATTGATCTTCTCTTTCAGACTTGTTTTTTTCAAAATGTTTATCATGGCCATTTTCTTTCCCGTGCCCATGACCTCCGTGACCGCCACATCCATGCCCGGACAGGTGCATCCAGATGAAAAGGATAAAAAACAATATGAAAAACCAGTTTTCTCTAATCCACTCTTCCATAAGCATCCCCTTCCTTTCCTGTCTTGCGCCGATTCCATTCCTACAAAATGGCGCTAACCAATCATTCTTACCTTTCCGTTGTCATACCGCAGATGGAGTCGCAATACACATAAATCGTTTCCCTGATAATGATTCACAGTTCCTCCGATCTTCTGCGGAACAGGTGGTCATAGTGCCTGCTCCGGTAGAAAGGGCACTTCCGGCAATTTCGAAACTTCCGGACAAATAACCCCTGCACATCCCCGTCGCAGAGCGTACCGACGATGCGGGCGCAATGCCTGCCGTGGTCAGGATAGGCAGGGCAGACCCCCAGTTCCTGCACCTTTTCCCCTCCAAGCTCCCGGCCGCACTTCATGAACTCCCAGCAATTCAACCGGGCACTCTCTTGAATGCCCGTGAAAAAATACCGGTCTATGAGCCCATCCAGTTTGTCTTCGAGGCGATTGTCATCCGCCTCGCTGATTTCCTCGTAAAGCGATTCCGCTATTCCGGCAAAGATATCGATCAACATCGGATCAAAGTGACTTCCTCTGCCTTCCGTCAGAATCCGCATGGCTGTTTCCAAGTCAAAAGGCTCCTTATAGGGCCGCCGGGATGTCAGGGCGTCGAAGACGTCGGCCACGGCAAAGATCCGGGCGTTTATGGGAATATCATACCCCTTGAGACCGGCCTCGTAACCGGTGCCGTCGAATTTCTCGTGATGATACTGGACGACATCCGCAGCATTCTTCAGCCAGCCGTAATGCCCAATGATGTCGACGCCATGGCTTACATGGGTCTTCATGGCCGCCATCTCTTCCTCGGTGAGTTTTCCCGGTTTGAAGAGAATAAGATCGCTGATTGCTATTTTACCAACGTCATGAAGGAACGAACCCTTGATGAGGTCGGCGATATATTCCTTTTTCAGACCGGCGGCCTCCGCCAGGCGGACGGCAAAGATCGTCACTCGATAATTATGGATATTCGTGTCGCTGTCACGCTTGGCGATGGCGCCGCCCAGGACCTTCAGCATCCCGATGTTGGCGTGGGAGAGATCTCTGGTCAGCTGGACCAGCCCTCTGTTGAGAAACAGGACGATGGGGTAGATCGCCAGCGCAGTAAGGAATATAATCAGCACGACCTGCAGGAGGGAGAGAAGCATGCGGTTTTTGATCTCCGCCATCGTCCGGGGGTCGGCCTTATAAACCCCCTCAAAATAACCGACGGTTTCGTGGTCGGGCGTTCTCAGGGGCTTCATAACCAGAGCGTAGATCTGTCCGCCTTTACCGTAAAATTTCCGAAAATGAACGGCGTCTACCATGGTTATGTCGCGGCGTTGCCTATTGATCTCCTTCTCAATTATCCTGACGTCAGGATGGTTCTCCTCAACAATCAGTTTCCGGTCGCGGTTATAGATTTTGACCGCGATGAAATGCTTGTCTTTAATATGACGCCGGCTTTCTTCCCGGAGTTGTTCGAGATGGAAAGAATCTAAATTCTTGAGTAAATTCCCATGAACCTTCTCGACGTCATGGGATTCCTTGGTGGTCAGCGCGATGACATAGGCGTCGATCTTTCTCATTTCCATGAAAAAAACCACCGCGCCGATAAAGACGGAGAGGAAAATCCATGCCGCCAGCAATCTTATGATCAGTCGTCTGTGAATGTGCACACCGATACCTCACACCAAATCGCAATGCCTTCGGTTGCAAACCCTTTGGGGTTGATATGTTCGAGATGCTCCTGCCATCTCGGAGGATCATCCCGAACCGCAATGCTTTTGTTAAGGAGAAGTTGAGTTCACTATGGAGTTAATGTCCACCTTCCTGGCATTCCCCCTGCCGTCTAGCTTTCCTCACATTTGTAGGGTAGGTCCTCCATGACGGATCGCTTAAGTGCTCTTCAGGTTGGGCAGGAAGAACCCCGCAATGACAACGCCGCTGATGATTGCCGCCCAGATGATGTACTTCAGCAATTTTTGGGAATCCCATTTCTCGCCGATCTTCATACTCGAAAAAATAAAACCCAGCACTACAAACAGCGCGATGACCAATGCCCCATGCGTCGTCCAGTGATGCCCCAATGCCGCCTTCATGGTGTCCATGACAGCGTCGTTCGTCTCTTTCAGGACCAGGATAACGGCATTCAAAAGGCTGGTTACAACCAGCGAAAGACCAAACCCTGCCGTGTACTTTTCCATCTTCGTATTTGTCATGGCTTTCACCTCCCCATCAGTCCCATCGTTACGCCCTTGCCGATGATCCCCCCGGCGCCTTCCATGAGAAGGCCGATCAAGACGATCAGCGCGGCGATCCCGAGAACCAGGTTCCTGTTATTTTTTTCCGTAAGCGGGGCATTTCTGTAAACGGCGATCGGCAGATACATGCCGAGTATCAGCATCAGAAAGAAAAGGTGCTCCTTGACCTCCATGAAATAATTGTGCGCCCATGCCCATTGCCCCGCCTTGATGATCGCCCGGTCGGGGCCGTAATGGACCACGTACCAGTACCCTCCGAACAGGTAGGAAAGAAAAATGAACACCGCCACGGCCAGGCTCAACTTTTTTATTCTCCCCATGTTCTTTTCACTGACGTTCAGGACATCCACGAACAATGCGACAGCCAGCAGGATGCCCAGGACACCGAATCCCACATGTAACATCATCTGCCCCTGAATTAACATCGTTTGCCTCCTTTCCGGTATTCATGCCAAACGGTTTCCCCATAACCCCCAAAGGACGTACGGATAAGCCCCCCCTGATTTGCTTCTCTGAAGAATCAAGCTATTTCCAGTCATAAACAGTATTTCGACAAAAACCTGCCTGTAGGGACCGTATGTTCATTTTTTGCCTGTTGCGTCTCCGTCGATGTAAGATTCAGGGTTCTTATCGAACTTCTCCTTACAATGGGAAGAGCAGAAGTGATACGTTTTCCCCCCATGGGAAGAGGTCGCCGTGGCGTCCTCTTTTTCGATGGTCATCTTGCATACGGGATCGGTGATCTTCATCTTATTCCTCCTCTTTCAGCATCCCACCGTCTGTTGATAAAATTGCAAATCGGAACAAGGACAACGCCGATGTATCTGTCATACAGAAAACTCTCGACAAGGCCCAAGGTAAACCCGCCTAATATCATCTAATTGAAGGCGGGGAAGTGTCGGTTTCTGAAACGAGAACGCACCCTGGAGATTTCCCGGAACGGTCGCCTCATATGTAGCACAAAAAACAAACTAAATCACAGTGAAAATGGCCGGAGACCAACGTGCCACTCTTATATCCAGCATGACAATCTCATTCTCTATATTTTCGGTTTCGGAACCCCGCGGCCCTTGTCGCTTTTGTGTTAGGCTTTACTTGTGTATCTCTTTCAGGGCCTCGATAATCGAATCGATCCCCTTGTAAGTGTGTTTATCACCATCGTTCACGATGACGGCGACCGGCGTCGATGTAATCCCGTCATCCCGTATATATTGAACAGCGGTCAGAACTTCAGGTGAAACATCAACATGCTTCGGTTCCATGCCGAGACGTTGCAGATACATTTGCAAATCCTTCTCCGTTCCGATTCCCGAACTGGCCACCTTGAAAAGGGTCTTTCTGAACCGAAGGGCAGCCTCGAAGGAGGTACCCTCACGGATCGCATAGAGGTAGTATCTGTCATACTCTGATGATTTTTGGTTAAAGGGCATGTTGATAAAGAGAAGCCTGATTCTATTCGCCTTAACCAGTGTGCCAAGCAGCGGCTCGATCCGCGGTTCCAGACGGGAGCATGGACCGCAGAAATAGTTTGAGTAAAGCCTCACTTCCACCTCTCCTCTGCCGAATGAAGGATATATCTCTTCCGCAAAGACCAGAGTGTCCGAACCAGAAAATCCACCGAAAAACAGGGCGAAACCCAGCAGTACGAATATAGCTAGCGGCATGCGTTTCAAGCCAACACGCCCCATTTTAGCCTTCACCTCGTCGGCAGGGTGGAGAACTTTTTCCCACTTCATTATCTTTTCCTCCTGTAGTTTTGTTGTCTCAAACTTTACACTGCCGGCAAAGTGGAGAAGTTTTTTCCACCCCCGAGGGGCATCGCCCGGTTTATGGTTTACCAGAAAGGCGGCAAGAACCATCAGTGCGAAGGCGAGACAGTAATAACAATAGGTGTCGATGGATATCTGGTAGCCGACAAGATACAGATCGCCGCCGAGGGCCGTCGCCAGCATAATGCGGGCAATGGCACTGAAGTTCATAATAACCATCATGATAAGAACAGCCATGAAACAGATCCCCACGTACTTGAGGTCGATTCCCAAGAGATTTCCCGCAAGGGAGTCGCACGAACCTGTGCAGAAGGAGTAAAAAATCATGATTCCTATTCCTGCCAGTGCCAGAGCAATAGTGATACATTTTCTGTTTCGACTGATCATGGTGCTATGTCCTGTTAAGATTCCGCTGTCTGTCCCTGCCCAGTTCTCTGATTATGATTTCAGCCGTTTCCTGCGCCACCTCTCCCGTGAATGAGATACATTGCGACATGTGTTCCGGCGAGCCGAGAACCATGCCTTTGGTCAGAATACGACAGCAGAGATACCTGTGGCGTCCTTGAAATGAATCATGAAGTTCCCTGGCAAGCGCCATCATTCTTTCGACTCTGTTATCCTTCGGTTCCGTTTTTCCGAAAAATCTGCCCAACGCCATGATCCCGCCGACAACGGCGCCGCAGGTGCACCCCGATTCTCCCATACCGATCAGCCCGCCGCTGCATAGTTCTATATCGGCGGCTTTGAGAATTTTGGCTGTCTTCTTGCGCTCGGCGTAACTGTGTGTTGTGCAGATGGAGGGATAAAACCTTGCTGAAGATGCGCCCAGCCACTGGGTCTGCTGCCATCCATCCGGCCATCCTTCATGAATATGGTTCTTCCCGAATAGTGGCACATATCGGAATTATGGGTCACCATGATGACCGTCTTCCCCTCCTCGTTCAACGACTTCAGAAGACCCATAATGTCTTCCGCGGTCTCGCTGTCCAGGTTTCCCGTGGGTTCGTCAGCCAGAAGAATGGGAGGGTCATTCACAATGGCCCTCGCTATGGCCACCCGTTCCTGTTCCCCTCCGGAGAGCTGATCGGGAAGCCGGTTGACCTTGTCTCCAAGACCGACCCGCTCCAGAATTTTCAGCGCCCTTGCTTTCTGATCCCCGCTACGGATACCGGTAATGGCCATGGGGAGCTTGACGTTTTCCAGGACCGTGAGATACGGGACGAGCTGGAACGACTGGAAGATGATCCCCAGGTATTCGCTTCTAAAATCAGCCTTCTGCTCGCTTGAAAGGCCATAAATATCGAGGGTGTCCACATACACCGTGCCCTTCGTGGGCCGGTTGAGACCCCCGATAATAGACAGGAGGGTGCTCTTTCCTGAACCGGACTGACCCATGACGCTCAGGAATTCGCCGTCATCAATAAAAAAATCCATAAAACTCACGGCCTGAACGACAGTCTCACCGCTTCCGTACTGCTTGCCGATATCGTGCACCTCAATGAAATGTCTTTCCATTCTCAATCTCCTATAACGCTCTCAGGGCCGCGCTCGGGTCGAGGCGGCTCGCCTTGCGGGCCGGATAAAGACTTGCCATGAGGCTCAGGGAAACTCCGAGGAGGACCGAGATCATGCCCAGAGACGGGCTCAAAATCCCGCCCGGGGTTCCGTCCTGGATAACCAGGGGAATCACCACCCGCGCGACAATGCTCCCTGCCAGGAACCCCACAAGACCGGCGACAAAACCGACGATCATGGCCTCCAGGAGTATGATCTGCATGACGTGCCCCTGGCGGAACCCGATGGCCCGGAATATGCCGATTTCTCTCGTCCGTTCATTGACGAATCCCATCATGGTGACAAAAACCAGGAGCGACCCGACAAAGATGACGAGGGCGGCAATGCCGTAGCTGAAAGATCTGAACATTTCGACGCTCTGCATCTTTGCCATGACGACCTGTTCGAGGGCCGTGACCCGGGCATCGGGAAACTTCTCGGCGATCTGGAGCACTATCTCGGATATGGGGCAGCCGCGACAGAATGCGGCCAGTTCTACCATGGAGATTTTTCCTTTCTTTCCCAACACTCCCTGGATTTCGTGCAGATCCCCGATGACAACGCCGTCTTCAGGCGCCCCGGTTCGCTGAAGGATAGCCGCAACATCAAAGGTCCGGCCGGCAATGATCACCTGATCCCCCCGAGACACGCGCAAGGCCACCGCCCCAACCACGCCAAAGAGCAGGTCATTGGCGGCCTTCGGGGTATCGCCATCCAGCCGCCACCAGTTTTTGAGGGCAAATTCGGATTCGAAGTCCACACCGATGAGAAGGACATCCTTCTCGTTGATGACGGTCGAACCTATGACCTTCGGGGCAATGATCCCTATATTCTTGTTGTCTTTGATCCTGCGGATGTCACCGATACGGGCCTCGTCAAATTCAACGGTCCGGTAATTCACCCCTCCTACGGTGATCCCTCCGTAGCTGAGAGAGAGGTTCTCCGTGCGGGGCACCATGACCATATTGGCGCCGAAACGGTCCAGCCGTTCTTCGATATTGCGGGTCATGCTCTGCGTAACGGAGAGAAGGATAACGATGGTGGCGATACCGATGACAAGCCCGAGGGCGAGGAAAACCACCTTCCCTTTCCGCCGCCTCAGATTGCTGATGGAAATATGATAAAGTTTCATGTTTCTATCCCTCTTGTCCGTTCATATCGTTCATATGGGCCTTTGTGTTGAGAAGATCGGCATTGAGCCGGTTCTTCTCGAATACAGGCGAGAACCGTGAAGGATCGGCGGCCGTTCTGTCGAAGGTGATCACCAGCCTCGTTCCGTCTTTATCGGTAATCACGCCTCTCACGCCGGGAACAAGACCCAGCTCCGACACAATACTGCCGGGCCACGGTTCACCGCCTCTCAGCCTGTAAATGGCATCTTCCAGGTGCCGGCCATTCCACCAGGCCACCGATTTTGGGATGACCAGCGCGCCGAATCCCATCAGGATGACCACGGATACGATGACCGTCAGAGTGCCGAAGCTCACGCCCCTCCTCCTGACACCGAGCACCTTTTCCCGCTTGGATCTGTATTTTTCCGCGTCGTATGTCATAATCTGTCGGCGCTCCTCCTAAGACCTGTCGTATTTGGCGTACCAGCTATTCTCATTGATGTCCTTCATGGAAATAACCACCCGGTCGCCAGTTATCTGCCGTGCCAGGGGGGCCGGATTGCACCCTCCCGACAGTACGTTTATTTTATCCATTGGAAAGCGCTGCCCGCAGTTTTGGCACACCATATAATCACCTTTCTGCTTGTATCCCTTTCCTGCCCGATAGCAGACATCGCAGGCATTGATGGCCGCACGGATTACGTTGTCCTGGCTCTTGACCACAAAAAAGCTGACCACGATGCCGTCATCCGCTTGTACGCTATAGAAGCGGGCCACTCCGTCGCTGACTTCGCTGACCGGAATTTCTATCGATCCCTTGAGGGGGGTTAGTGTTTTAGCCTTCCCCCCAAAGGAAAAGGATGCGGGCGCGAAAGCCAGCAAGAAGGACAGGACAACTGTCGTGACGATAACAATCTTTTTCATATGTACACCTCCATTAGTATCAGAATTGGTTTTTTTCGTTACACTCATGTCTTACTCACCTCGTATAAAAATGTAGTTTGCTTTTTCTTGTGTGTATCCCTGATGCTCACAGATCAGATGCCCTCGCCCATGGAGCATTCATCGGCCGCCGGGAGGGTCGTAGCAATCTCTCCTTTACCCTCGGCGTATTTGTCGACATCCTCCCTGGTCTCCTGCTTTTGTTCCACCTCTTCGAGCCGCCTCTTAAGAGTCTCGATCTGTCGGCTCATCAATTGAAAGGCCTCGGCGATGGGGTCAGGGAGCTTGTTATCCGTCAACTCCTGCAGTTCTCTGTCGGAGAATCCAAGACTCAGTCTGGCGGGAACCCCCACGGCAAGTGCCCGGGGAGGAACGTTGTCTGTCACCAGAGAAGCCGCTCCGATGCGCGCTTCGTCACCGACACTGACAGGGCCGAGGACGATAGCACCGGCGCCGATCACGACGCCCTTTCCGATGGTGGGGTGCCTTTTCCCCTTCTTTAGAGAGACCCCGCCAAGGACAACCCCCTGGTAGAGATGGGCATCGTCTCCGATCTCCGCGGTTTCGCCGATCACGACACCGGAGCCGTGATCGATAAAGAGCCGTTTCCCGATCGTCGCACCCGGATGAATTTCAATCCCCGTCAGGAAGCGGTTGACATGCGAGATAAACCGGCCGACAAAGAAGCACCGCCGCTTCCAAAGGGCATGGGCCAGCCGGTGCATCCAGATGCTGTGAAGTCCGGGGTAGCACGTCAGGACTTCAAGGACACTCCGGGCAGCGGGGTCCTTTCGAAAAACTGTCCGGATATCTTCTCTCATTGTTGTATATACATTCATGGTATCACCTGTTTCGTATGCCTTCCCGTTTTCCCCGGTCAAACTATCCCGTCAAAGAGGTCCGTGGAAAGATAACGCTCACCTGCGTCGGGAAGGATAACGACAATGTTTTTGCCGGTAAATTCCGCCATTCCCGCCAGGCGGATCGCGACTGCCGCCGCGGCACCGCTGGAAATTCCCACCAGAATCCCCTCCTCTTTCGCCAGTCTTCTCGCGAATGTAACGGCCTCAGTGCTGTCCACCTGCTCCACGCGGTCGACAAGAGACAAATCCAGGGTGTCCGGTATAAAACCGGCGCCGATGCCCTGAATCTTGTGAGGCCCCGGGACAAGTTCCTCCCCGGCCAGTTTCTGCGTTATGACGGGGCTTTCCTTCGGCTCCACCGCCACGGAAGTTATGGCTTTCCCCATGGTCAGTTTCAGGTACCGCGACACGCCGGTAATGGTGCCCCCGGTTCCAACACCGCACACAAGGACATCGATTTCTCCGTCGGTATCTCGCCATATTTCAGGCCCCGTTGTCGTTTCATGGATAGCCGGGTTGGCGGGATTCCTGAACTGCTGAGGGAGAAAATACCGCCGGGGATCGGAAGCGGCCATCTCCTCGGCCCGGGCAATCGCCCCTTTCATCCCCTCCGCTCCGGGTGTCAGAACGAGGTTCGCCCCGAAGGCTGAGAGGACACGGCGTCGCTCGATGCTCATCGTGTCGGGCATGGTCAGGGTGAGCCGATACCCTCGAGCCGCAGCCACGTAGGCCAGGGCGATCCCCGTATTGCCGCTCGTGGGTTCCACAATCTCCATTCCCGGCTTTAAAACACCCCTTTTCTCCGCATCCCAGACCATCGCCGCGCCAATCCGGCACTTCACCGAATAGGACGGGTTTCTCCCCTCGATCTTCGCAAGTACCGTCGCCTTAACACCCTTTGTGATGTGATTGAGCCTTACCAGCGGCGTATTGCCGATGGACTGCGAGTTGTCACTGTATATTTTTTTCATGTCATGTCTCCTGTTGTCAGCCATAGGTGGATGACATCATTCACGCTCCGCCGGTGTACCGGCCCCCCTGCCGGGAGAGCGCATAAATCGCGGTCCGGGCAAAGAGGTTGGGACAGCAGGTGAGGGTCCCACGGGCGCCCAGGTAGACGGCCTCCAGGACCCGCAGTTCTTTGCTCCCGCAGAAATCTTCAAAATCCCTGATGCTCAGAAACCGGACGTTGGGCGTTTCATCCCATGAATAAGGAAGTTGCGGAGTGACGGGCATCTTTCCCCGGAAGAAGACAGTCCACCGGGAACGGATGTCGACAAAATTTGGAAACCCGACGATGACCCGCTTCCCCACCCGGAGAGATTCTCCGATAATGAAATCCACCTTTTTCACCTCCTGCAGACTCTGATTCAGTATGACGTCGTCGAAGGAACCGTCCGGGTAATCGGCCAGCCCGCTTTCGATGTCGCCCTGAAAGACCGTGAGTCCCTTTTCCACGCACCGGTGGACCGCCTCGCCATCGAGTTCTATTCCCTGGACCGAGGCGTCCTTCCCCCGGACGAGAAGCGACATGAGGTCGCCGTTCCCGCACCCGAGATCCAGGACGGTGGCCCTTTCCCGTATCATGCCACATATAATCCGGTGATCGATTCTCTCTGCCACACCAAGATCCTTCTTCATCAGGCACCACCGCTTTCTGCGGAGCAAGCCGCCGTTTCATGGTTCATTCTTCCCTTGGAAACCCGATTAAGCTCCAGGGGCACGGCAGGGATACTCCGGAGGAAATTTTTTATGAGTCTCGTTTGTTCCTCCACTTCCACCAGAAAGGCGTCATGTCCCCACGTGGATTTCAGCTCGCAGTATGTGGCGGCAATCCGCCGTTTCTTCAAGGCCCGGACGATATCGAGGGACTGGGACGAAGGATAGAGCCAGTCCGACGTGAAGGATATGACCAGAAATCGTGTGTCGATCTTCTGTCTTCCGGGAAGGAAGAGGTCTCCCGACAGGTCGAAATAATCCATGGCCTTCGTGATGTAAAGATAGGAGTTGGCGTCGAAACGCTTCACAAAACTGTCTCCCCGGTATCGCAGATACCCTTCCACCTCGAAATCATCCTCCAGGGAAAAACCGTACCCCCCGTTCTTCAACTTCCGGGAGAATTTTGTCTCCATGGAAGCGTCGCTCATGAACGTAATATGGCCGATCATCCGTGCAACGGACAGGCCGTTCTGGGGCTGGCCATAGTCATAGTAGTTCCCCTTCCGCCATGCCGGATCACCCATGATGGACTGCCGGACCACCTCATTGAAGGCGATCTGCTGCGGCGAATGTTTCAGGGCCGTGGCGATAGGAATGGCCGACCGCACCCGCTCCGGGTAGACCGAAACCCACTGGAGGGCCTGCATACCCCCCATGGAACCGCCGACGACGGCGAGAAGGCGCTCGATGCCAAGGTGATCCACAAGATGCCGCTGGACATTCACCATGTCGCCTACCGTGATGAAGGGAAAATCGAGAGCATAGGGCTTTCCCGTTTCCGGATTGGTCGAAGACGGTCCCGTACTCCCCTTGCACCCCCCCACCACGTTGGAACAGATCACAAAGAACCGGTCCGTATCGAAGGCCTTCCCCGGTCCGATCAAGGCATCCCACCATCCCGGGGTGGTTTCCCCCTCGTGGTATCCGGCGGCATGGGCGTCACCGGACAGGGCATGGCAGATGAGGATCGCGTTTGACCGATCCTCGTTCAAGCGGCCGCAGGTCTCGTAGGCCAGGGTTACCGGGCCGATTTTCCGACCGGATTCAAGGGTAACCACATCCGTTGGGCCGCCGAAGGTAAATTCTTTTGTTACCGTAAGACCGACGTTCCCCTCACTCATGGCTCCACCTTCTGCAATGCCTGCTCAATATCTCCAACAATATCGTCGATATGCTCGATCCCGATGGACAGACGGATGTAATCCGGCGTCACGCCGCTGGCCAGCTGCTCTTCCGGGGACAGCTGCTGATGTGTTGTCAGGGCCGGGCAAATGGCCAGGGTCCTGGCATCCCCTATATTCGCCAGGTGTGAGATCAACTGGAGAGAATCGATAAACGTCCTGCCCGCCTCGACGCCCCCCCTGATCCCGAAGCCAATTATGGCGCCGGCGCCTCCGGGGAGGTACTTCGCTGCCCTGGCGTATTCCGGGCTTGAAAGCAGACCGGGATAATTCACCCATGCCACGTTCGGATGCGCCTCCAGGTAGCGGGCCACGGCCAGGGCGTTTTCACAATGGCGCGGCATCCGCAGGTGCAGGGTCTCCAGCCCCTGGAGAAAAAGGAACGCATTGAAGGGAGACAGGGCCGGGCCAAGGTCTCTCAGCAGGGTAACGCGAGCCTTTACGATATAGGCGACATTTCCTGTCTCCTTCAGGGCTTCCACGAAATTGAGGCCGTGATAACTTGGGTCGGGATCGGTAATGAGCGGGAACCTTCCGCCGGTCCAGTCAAATTTCCCCGAATCAACAATTGCCCCTCCTATGGAGGTGCCGTGCCCGCCGATGAACTTTGTCATCGAATAGACAACGATATCAACACCGTGATCGATCGGACGGAGGAGATAGGGGGACACGGTATTATCAAGTATGAACGGGACACGGTGGCGGTGCGCGACTTCGGCAATGCCTTCCAGATCTGCCACGTCCAGCTTCGGATTGCCGACGGATTCCGCGTATACGGCCCTGGTTTTCGGTGTAATGGCTTTTTCCAGCGCAGCCAGATCGTTGGATTTTACGAAGTTCACCTGTATGCCCATCCGCCGGAAGGTATGGCGGAACAGGGTATGCGTCCCGCCGTAGAGATTGTCAGTCGACACGATTTCATCGCCCGCCTGCGCAATATTCAACAGGGCCAGCGTGATCGCCGACTGGCCGCTTGCCACGGCAAGGGCCCCCACACCGCCGTCGAGAAGGGCCAGACGTTTCTCCAGGACATCCGTGGTCGGATTCATTATTCTGGTATATATGTTTCCGGGCTCCTCCAGGGCGAAGAGCCTCGCCGCATGATCGGTGTCTTTGAACTGATACGAGGTCGTCTGGTATATGGGCACGGCCCTCGCCCCCGTAGCGGGATCCGCCTCCTGCCCGCCGTGAAGCAGCAGCGTTTCAATCTTGAGTATAGTATCGATCTTTTTCATTGTCCTTCTCCTTGGTACCTTCACGTATCTGAATCTGATTGGGATGATCCGTGCGGCAGCATCAGTAGATCCGCTCCTCGCCGCTGTACACGTTCATCCGGTCTCCCCTGACCCGTCCGACCAGTGTGAGATTCGCCTGCCGCGCGAGTTTCACCGCCTGGTTGGTCGGGGCCCCTACCGCCACAATCAGGGGCATCTGACATCGGAGAACCTTGGACAGGATCTCCGATGAAATTCTCCCGCTGGTCAGCAGAATTTTGTCCGGAAACCCAACCTCCCGGTACAGGGCTTCCCCGAGGACCTTATCCAGGGCATTGTGCCTGCCGATGTCATCCCGAAAGATGAGGATCTCCTGAGGGGTTGCCAGGGCTCCGCTGTGGACACCCCGGGTGCGCTGATGTTCCTCGGACCGTTTTTGAAATGTTTTCATCAGGGCTGTAATGTCCGTGCTGTTGACACGCATATCGTTTTCCAGTCTTTTCCGGTTGATCAGGTCAAGGGGGTTGTGAAAGATGACCCCCTTTCCGCAACCCGAGGTATAGACCCTCTTGAAAACGAATTCTTCGTCCAGGCCTTCTCCCTCGATATCTACGGTCACATTCCATCTGTCGCGGTCGACGGTCAGGGACCTCAGTGACGAGATATCCCGGATGAGACCATTGGTGAAGAGGAAACCCGTAACCAGATTTCTGAGATATTCCGGACTGCACAGAAGCGTGGCCAGTTCTCTGCCGTTCACCGTGATCGTCAGGGGGACCTCCTCGCTGATCGGGACGATTCCTCTCTCCCGTATCCCGCTGTCGACGGTTGTTATCTCAAATGGCTCCATCTTGTGTCTCCTCGGCACGGAGCATTCTCTCAATACTCCCCAGGGCCCTGACACGGATATCCTCAGAAACGAGAATCTCGTGTGTCATGTCCTCCAGCGACCAGAACACCTTCTCCAGGGTCGTTCTCTTCATGTTCGGGCAGACGGCCAGCCCGGATGCCGGGTAAAAGGCCTTCCCCGGATTTTCCTTCCGCAGGCGGTGAATGATCCCGACCTCCGTTGCGACAATGATTTCTTCTGCCTCTGTTTCCTTCACATACCGGCACATTCCTCCCGTAGAGGCAACCTCGTCCGCCAGGCTGCGTACCTCCTGCGTGCACTCCGGGTGCGCGATAACGCTGGCTTCCGGGTGCAGACCCTTCTCTCTGATAACGTCTTCCGGTAATATCCGTGCATGCGTCGGACACCAGCCGTTCCACAAAACAAACCCTCTGCCCGACCGGGACGAAACATAGCCGGCAAGATGCCTGTCGGGAACGAAGATGATATCCCTCTCTTCCCCCAGGACATCACGCGCCATTTTCACCGCATTTGCGGACGTACAACACAGGTCGCTTTCCGCCTTGACCTCCGCGGATGTGTTGACATACGAGAGGACAGCCGCCCCCGGGTGCTTCACCTTCAGCGATCGAAGCTGCTGGGCCGTGATCATGTTCGCCATGGGGCATCCCGCCTTCTCATCGGGCAGGAGAACGGTCTTCCCGGGAGACAATATCTTGGCCGTCTCCGCCATGAAATGAACGCCGCAGAAGACGATCACATCGGCGCCCGTCGAGGCCGCCTGGATGCTCAGACCGAGAGAGTCGCCGACGTAATCGGCGATATCCTGGATCTGAGGGAGCTGATAATTGTGCGCCAGGATGACGGCGTTTCTCTCTTTTTTCAGTTTTTCTATCTTCTCAACAAGTTTCATGTACAACCTCTTCGATCGCCCCTCCCGCGAGAATTGAAATCACCGGCAAAAAAAGCGGCAACCGATACATCCACGGCGCCGCTCATTGCAACCAGGACTTTTCCCTTCATCGGCGCCCTTCACCCCTTCTCCGGTAGTCCTCGATCGCCTTGGTCAGGGCCTCTTCGGCAAGTACGGAACAGTGCATCTTGATCGGCGGAAGGCCACCCAGTGCCTCGGCGACGGCGTGGTTCGAAATTTTGGACGCCTCGTCGATCGTCTTGCCTTTTATCAGTTCCGTCACCATGGAACTGGTGGCGATCGCCGCTCCGCAACCGAATGTCTTGAACCGGGCGTCCACGATGACGCCGTCCTCTACCTTGATCTGCAGTTCCATAATATCTCCGCAGACAGGATTGCCGACCTTCCCCACCCCATCGGGATTTTTAATTTCTCCCACATTCCGGGGATTTCTGAAATGCTCCATGACTTTTTCACTGTATTCCTGCATCAATCCATCTCCTCTGACGGGTTGCGGACCGACCGCACTCCCCGGGCCTAAATTCGGTCTTCTTTATAAAGCGGCGACATTGCCCGCAGTCTCTTGACGATTCCCGGAAGAATCCCGGTTACATATTCAATGTCCTCCTCACTGGTGTACCGTCCCAGCGTGAACCTCAGCGATCCGTGGGCCGTCTCGTGAGGGAGGCCGATAGCCATCATAACGTGGGAAGGCTCCAAGTTGGACGAGGTGCAGGCCGACCCGGTCGAACAGGCGATCCCCTCCATATCGAGTGAAAGCAAAAGGGATTCTCCTTCCACATACTCGATGGAAACATTGACGTTATTGGGAAGCCTTCGCAGGGGATGGCCGTTAAGGCGGCTGTCATCGATATTTTCAAGGATGCCCCGGATCATCCTGTCTCTCAGCGAGATCAGCCGATCCGTTTCCTGATCCATATCCGCCATCGCCAGTTCCACGGCTTTTCCCATACCCACGATACCGGGAACATTATGGGTCGAAGCCCGGCGACCTCTCTCCTGGCCGCCGCCGTGCATGAATGGCTGGATCCGCGTACCCTTCCGTATGTACAGGATACCGACGCCCTTCGGACCATAAATTTTATGGCCGGAAGCGCTCAAAAGATCCACGTTCATACCGTCGATATCAATAGGCGGACATCCAAAGGACTGCACCGCGTCCGTGTGAAAGACAACCCCCCGCCTGCGGGCAATGTCGCCTATCTCGGCAACGGGTTGCATGGTCCCGATTTCGTTGTTCCCATGCATGATGGAGATCAATGTCGTCCTGTCCGTAATCGCCTTTTCCACATCCGACGGGTCAACCAGCCCGTCCGCATCGACAGGCACAGAGGTCACCTCAAACCCGTTTTCCTCGAGGAACCGGCACGACTCAAGTACGGCATGATGCTCGATTGAAGAGGTGATGATATGGTTTCCCTTGTCCTTTTTTGCATAGGCAACACCCTTAATCGCACAATTGTCGCTTTCCGTTCCGCCGCTGGTAAAGACGATCTCTTCCGGGCTCGCGCCGATATAGGCAGCGATGGTATCCCGTGCCTTTTCAACGGCGCGTTTTGCTTCCTGTCCGAAGGCATGAAGACTGGAGGGGTTGCCGAAATTATCGTTGAAAAATGGCAGCATAGCGGCCAGTACCCTCGTATCCACGGGTGTCGTCGCCGCATAATCCATATATATTCTTTTCATCCAAAACCCTCCAACCGCGTTATGTGATCACCACTCTCTCAGGTATCCACCGGCATGATATGGTCCGACCCTGCTCATCACTTGTCCTCAGCGATGGCTTGCTTTTTTTGACGGGAACTGGCAGCAAGCTGGTCCAGAGTTGTTTCATCCAATGTTTCTGAAATCCTTTCGCCTACAGTCAGCCAGATGTCCCTGGTGGGACAGATAGCTGTCCGGGAACAGGAGGAAGGTTCTCTGACACAATCAACCAGGCACGACTCGCCTTCCAGGGTATCCACGATCTCCTTAAGGGAAATCTTTTTCGGATCTCGCGCCAGAGTATACCCCCCATGGGCGCCCCGGCTTGAAATCACCAAACCTGCCGATCGTAAGGGAAGGACTATGAGACTCAGGTATTTCTCGGATATTTCCTGCTCGGCCGCGATATCTTTCAGATACATCGGTCCTGTTCCGAATTTTTCGGCCAGAGAAATCATAAGCCTCACCCCATACCGGACCCGCGTCGAGAGTTTCATCAGAGCATCACCTATCCCTATTAATACTATCGTTTTGGTAGTAATTAAATACTTATTCCGTCATTGTCAAGGATTATTTTATTTTGACTAAGCAATGCTATTGAAATAACTGCGCTATGAAAAATTTTCGATGCAGATTGTCAGAAAAAAGAGAGGGGTGCTATCAGGATTCCACTGCTTTTGGGGAAAGGCGCCTGGTTACAGGTGCCATCTGTTCAAGCCCGCCACCCTTTGTTCCATACCAGGAAACAACGTATCCCGACTCTGTGTCGCGACCTTCAAGACACGTGCGACTCCGGGCGAAGTGGGTGGGGCGTATGAGAAATATTGCCCTTCGAAGGCATACAAAAAAACCGACCCCTCAAGAGTCGGTTTTGTCTCAACATACCTGTTAATCTGGTGGAGGCGGCGGGAGTCGAACCCGCGTCCGAAAATATTCCACTGCAGTGTCTACGCGCATAGCCTTTGATTTAAATTCGCGCCTGAAAACTCCCAAAGGCAGGATTGATCAGGTACTATCCTGTTTAGTTCTCGCCTCACTCCCTCCAGGAAAGAGAGATCGGCCAGCCCGCCTATATGACGCCCTCATCCGACCCGGCAGACATGGTCGGGAGACCGGTAGCCGTCTAAGCGGCTACAGCGTAATCGTAGTTGTCTGCGATTATGTTTTCCTACCTGTTTAACGAGGCCTGTAGGAACCTCGGCACGCGGCTACAGCTTCACCTATCCCCGTCGAAACCGTGACGCCCCCATATGAAAGATCATTAATTGTGCCCTTACTCTAGTCACTTTTGTCGCCCAAGTCAAGGAGGCGCATACGGCCCGTTACCAGTCCTTGTTACGTGAGCTCATATCTCTCTGCACATCGCGCATATCGTCTTTTTGTCTGATATCCTGCCTTTTGTCATACAGCTTCTTACCCTTTCCGATACCGATCTCCAGCTTCACCCTTCCGTTCTTGAAATACATCTTCAGTGGAACGAGGGTCAGCCCTTTCTCGTTTGATTTCCCGTAGAGTTTTTTTATCTCTTGTTTATGCAGCAGCAGCTTGCGAACCCTCAGCACACTGTGATTGGTGCGGTTACCGTGGGAATAGGGGCTTATGTGCAGATCGTAGACAAACACCTCCCCGTTCTTCACCTGGGCGTAGCTGTCCTTCATGTTTCCCCTGCCTTCACGAAGCGCCTTCACCTCGGTCCCGGCAAGGACAATCCCCGTCTCATAGGTTTCTTCTATGAAGTAGTTGCGCCGTGCCAGCTTGTTCTGGCATATGATTTTTTCAGCGGACCTGTCCTTTTTTGCCATCATGAACCCTTATCATTCAGCGGACATTTCACAGAGCGTGTCATCATCCACATCTCGTCCCGGAAGATAGTCCATCTTCACATGGCTCATCGCCTTGAAGATGTTTTCGCGCACGTCCTTGTTGTCCCTCTCCATATCATCCAGAAGCCGCTTGATATACATCCTGCGTGAGGTGTTGCTTGTGGGACAAAGGTTTTCTATCACGGGCAGCTCTTTCTCCCTCGCGTACCGCTTGATCAGGGGCTCCCTGATATACGCGAAGGGCCGGATAAGGTGAAACTTCCCCCCGAACACCGACTGGTCCGGCATCATCGTGCTGATCTCCCGTCCGTAGAAGAGGTTGATCAGCAATGTCTCTATGATGTCGTCCTTGTGGTGCGCGAAGGCTATCTTGTTGCACCCGTTTTCGTTTGCTATCTCGAATATCCTCTTTCTCCTCAGCCGTGAACAGAGAAAGCAGGGGTTCTTTTTGTTGTAATCGCTGTGCGACAGGGGGCCAATATCGGTCTTTTCCATGATATATTCATACCCATTCCCCCTCAGATACCCCTCCAGCCGATCATACCCCCCGTATTCTTCATCAAATCCCATGTCTATATTGACCGCCAGGATCGAAAATCGCGGAAGAAACACCATGGGGGTGTTGAGAAGGTCGAGGAGCACAAGGCTGTCAACCCCGCCCGAGACACCGACCAGCACGCGGTCACCCTCTCCGATCATACCATAATCCACAGAGGCCTTTTCGAGCCACTTTTTGAGATGCAGGTACAGTTTCGAGCGCTTCTCTCTCAACGGAATGTTCCTCTCTTGAAACAGCACTTACCGGTGGATAGCGACCACCCCAAAACGCGCACTACCCTACCATGAAAATGAAATCACGCCAAACCTGAAATGTATCATCTGTCAGTAACAAATGATATGTCCGGTTTATAGCACATAAACTGTCCGGTTTGATAGTGTCACCGATGGAGGTGACGGATGAGACGGACGGAGATACGACAGGAGAACCGGAAGATGCGATTTGAAGAGGTATATTTGGGA